>JAICXV010000173.1 GCA_025934545.1 Verrucomicrobiia bacterium | reverse complement strand
TACGGTCAGGCTTACGGCTTGGACGGCGCGCCGCTGCGTCTGGACAACCCAACGCCCGTCACCGCGGAAGAGACACGATTGCATGGCATCCTTCCGTATCTTGAACCGTTGCCAAAGTTTGAAATCGGCCAGCCGAGCAATATCCTGCGCATTTTCGAAAAAGGCGGTGAAAAACAAACTGCGCTCGGCATCCCGAACCCTGAAGAGTCTCCAGGCAAACCGGCGCGCCGGCTTTCGGAACGCGGGCTCGGCACATTGAACCGAATCGATCCGGTTTTCCTCAATCTGCAGAAAACGCGGCTGCACGATCCCCTGCTCGGTTTTATGGGCTCCAACGAACATCCCGGTGATTACCGGTCAAGCGGATGCAGTGCTTGCCATGTCGTTTACGCGAACGATCGTTCCCCGACGCAATCCAGTTGGTATAGCAAGTATGGTAATCAGGGGCTGAGTTTCACGGCGGACAAACAGATTTCCAAACACGAGCGCGGCCATCCCATCAAACACCAGTTCACCCGCGCCATTCCGACCAGCCAATGCATGACCTGTCACATGCATCAGGGCAATTTATTCGTGAACCCGTATCTCGGCTACACGTGGTGGGACCAGGAAACAGACGGCGAGTTCATGTATCCAAAAAAGCAGAAGAACCCGACCGAAAAGGAAATGTTCGACTCGTTGCGCAAAAATCCAGAAGCAGCGGCAGCGCGCGGATTATGGGGTGATTTGGACTTCTTGGAAAAAGTTGCGGAGATGAACCCGAAGCTTAAGCAAACTCAATTCGCCGATTATCATGGCCACGGTTGGATCTTTCGCGCGGTTTTCAAACACGATCGCAAAGGCAACTTGCTCGATTTAGACGACAAAATTATTCCGCAGGATGACGCGCATAAGTTCGAAAAAACCGTGCATTTGAAGGACGCGCACCTCGCTCACGGAATGCAATGTGTCGACTGCCACTTTGACACGGATGTTCATGGAAACGGAAACCTTTATGGCGAAGCACGCGCCGCCACAACGATTGAGTGCATCGATTGCCACGGCACAGTGGAGAAACGACCGACATTGGTCACCACTGGAAATGGAGGGAAAATCGACCTCGCCAAGACTGCGACACCGTGGGGGCCGCGCTTTACCTGGAGCGGTAAAAAACTTTATCAGCGCTCGATGATGACTCCCGATGTTCGTTGGGAAGTGCCGCAGACGATGGACACGATCGATCCCATTTCATCGCACTACAATCCGAAGTCACGCTACGCGAAAACAATCCGGCGCGATGGAAAAACGTGGGGCGACGTTCCAAAGGGCGATGAATGCACGCGCAAGTCCACGCTCGCTCACGACAATTCCAATGTCAGTTGCCAGATTTGTCACACGTCCTGGGCCACGAGCTGCTTCGGATGTCACCTGCCGATGAAAGCCAATCAACGCGTCGCCGCGAACAAATACGAAGGCGCTACCACGCGCAATTACACTTCATACAACCCGCAAGTGCTCCGTGACGACGTCTTCATGCTCGGCAAAGATGCGACTTACAAAGATCACCGGCTCGCCGTCCTTCGCTCATCCAGCGCAGTCCTCGTTAGCTCGCAAAACTCCAACCGCGAATGGATCTATTCACAGCAACAAACCGTTTCAGCCGAAGGCTACAGCGGACAAGCGGTGAATCCGCATTTTCCGCACACGACCAGCAGTGTGGGCACGACGAAGAATTGCACCGATTGCCATCTTTCCAACAAGAACGACAACAACGCGTGGATGACGCAGTTGCTTGGCTTCGGCACCGGCACGGTGAATTTTTTCGGACGCTACGCTTACGTTGGCGAAGGCAAAGAAGGTCTGGACGCTGTCGTGTGGACGGAACAGGACGAACCACAAGCCGCCATTGGCAGTCATCTGCAAAAGCTCGCCTATCCTGACAATTACAAGAAGCACGTTGAGGAGAATAAAGCTCAATTGAAAGAAGCGTATCATCACCATGCGCGCGAAATTTTAGATTTAACGTTGCGCGGCGAATATCTCTACACCGCAAACGGACCTGACGGATTCGAAGTCTTCGACGTCGCCAACATCGATAACAAAGCATTCTCGGAACGGATTGTCACGGCACCCGTCTCGCCACTCGGACAACGCACCTGGGTTCGCACGAAATACGCAACGAGCGTTACGCTGCCAAGCACGCTCGGCATTGATCCGTTGCGCACGCGCCTGCCGGAAAATGAAGAGCAACCGATCAGTTTGATTTACGGTTTCGTGTACGTCACCGATCGCGAAGAAGGTTTGGTCAATGTGTTGGTCGGCACACTCGTGGACGGCGATCCCATGAACAATTTTCTGCGCGATGACACAAACAACGTCGTCCGTTTTAACCCCGAAGGAAAACTCACGGGCGCAATGCAGGCTTACATGGCCGGCAACAATCTTTACGTCGTTTGCACGCGCGGCCTCGAAGTCGTCGACGTCAGCAATCCGCTCAAACCAAAACTGGTCAGCGAGTTGGCGGGTTTCAACAATCCGCGTTCGATTGCCGTTCAATTCCGCTATGCATTCATTTCGGACGACGACGGTTTGAAAATTGTTGATATCACCGAACCGACCAAACCAATTCTGACCAACGCATCGATCCCGCTGAAACATGCCGGACGCGTTTATGTTGCACGCACCTATGCCTACGTTGCAAATGGCCCGGAAGGATTAGCCATCGTGGATATTGAAAATCCAACGTCACCGAAACTCGAGACGATCTACAACGCGAACGGCGCGTTGAACGACACGCGCGCGTTGCAAATCGGTTCGATCAGCGCATCGGAATTCGCCCTGGTCGCCGATGGCAAAAACGGCTTACGCATCATTCAACTGATCTCGCCCGAGAATGTCGCCGAACACGCCGGTTTCAGCCCGAAACCGAATCCAAAGTTGATTGCCACATATCGAACAAAAGGCCCGGCCGTCGCAGTCTCCCGCGGACTCGATCGCGACCGCGTTGTTGACGAAAGTGGAAACCAAACGGTCGTATTCGGTCGGCGCGGCGCCCGCCCTTTCCACGTCGACGAAATGCAATCGTTCTACCGACATTTCTCGGACGTCAACACCACCAACCGCGTTGGTGACCGAACCGGCGACATCTTCACCGTCGACGACATCATCGCCCCGGAAGGAAAGCTCGCGACTCGCGATGGCAAAGCATTAGCAGAACCTTTAGCCATTACGTCCGAACCAGAAAAACCAATCGAACGCCCGTCTCAAGAACGCCTCATTCGTCGTGGCGGGGGCGGCCAATAGAATATGGTCCGCAAAGCCATTCGAATCGCACTGCTGGTTTGTTTGGGCCTAGTTGCGGTCGTGGTTTTCTGGATTTTGCCTGGCCGTAACGCCGAAATTCATCTGTCCACAAAAGCTCCTACGAACTCAAAACGCGCGACACTCAAGACGGCACCGTTTTTCCTTCAAACCGATCCGCGTTGGGCATCCGAAAAAGTCGGGGGTTCGGGCGAAAGTTTGGGAGCAGTCGGGTGCACACTCTGCTGCCTAAGCATGGCCCTCGCCGAACATGGCATTGATCTCAACCCGTCGCATCTGAACGCGGCGCTGAAAGACAAGAACGGCTACACGTTTCGAGGGTGGATCAAGTGGGGCGCAATTGAAACCATCACCAAAGGCACGGTAAAGGTGAACGTTCTCAAGCATCCGACGTACAATGCAATCGACTCAGCTCTCGCCAATGGAAATCCGTGCATGGTGAAGGTTCTGTTGAGTTCCGGTGCGCAACATTGGGTTCTGATCGTGGGACGAGACGGGGCCGATTACCTCATCAAGGATCCATTGGGAGACGGAAAAAACACTGAGCCTCTGGCGTCACTCGCAAAAGAATTCGTTGCCGTTCGACTGGTCGAACATACCCAAGCGCAAAACTGATGATTCGAGCGCGGTTAATAATTTCTTTCCTCCTGTTTATCGCGGCATTTGTCACGCCGGCTGCCGCCGATGACACAAATGCCATTATCGGCATGTACGTCCATCAACACTGGCCTTACAATCATCCCTACTGCGCCCGAACATGGACTGTCGATGATTGGCGCGGTTATTGCCAGGGGCTGCAACGACTCGGTTACAACACCGTTCTCATCTGGCCCGTTCTTGAGACGATGCCCGATCCGCTCACCGCCAGCGACAAGGCGAGCCTGAAGAAAACCGGCAAGGTGATAGACATATTGCACAAAGAATTACACATGCGCGTGTTCATTTGTTTGTGTCCCAATGTCGCCGCCGACAACAAAGAAGCCGCGAAAGCAACTTTCGAAAAACGACACTTCTTCTATTGCGACACGCGGATCAATCCAGCCGATGCGAAAGCGATGGATAAACTAATGCGTTGGCGCGAGAAATTGATGCGCCCACTTAAAGAGGCCGATGGAGTGGCCATCATCGACAGCGATCCCGGTGGATATCCCGGCTCATCCAATCAGGAATTCGTCAACTTATTAGGGGCACACCGCAAGATGCTCGACCACCTGCGACCCGGCATCGAATTAGTTTACTGGATGCACGCCGGTTGGGAGGCTTACGGGCGGTTCTATTCCACAGGTAAATTCGCCCTCGGTTCCGACGCTGAACACTTGGATTGTTTGCGGCGATTGAAAGAACTGAATCCCGAACCTTGGGTTATAGCCAATGGATACACGTATGCCAAAGAACTTGGCATCGCAGACAAAGTTATCAGCTTCAATTACGGACGAATCGAAGGCGAACCTAGCTTTCCTCTCACAAACTTCGGCCCTGAACACACTCGCCGCGCCTACGAAGGTGGACAACTTCCCGGGCCACGTGGCGTGATGGGCAATGCCCAGACACATTGTGTGCAGTTGCCGAACACATTTGCATTTGTCAGAGGCGCTCTTGGCAGACCCGTTTCCGATTCCGACTACGTCGATTTCGCCGACCAACTCATTGTCGGCCACGGCAGGGATATTTTCGAAGGATGGAAAGCTCTTGGGTCAAATGATCCCGCAGAAATATCGCATGTTGCAGATCACCTCGCTAAGTTGAACCAGTCACAACTCTCGCCGGGTCCATTGCGCGGACTATTGTTCGGGGATGGGCACCGGTTCATCAACGATCTCGTTCTGATGCTGCAATACCAGTCGGCCTTGCAATTGTTCGCTACCGCTTCGGAGCGAAGTGAGCCAATAAAAGAGCCTTTCAAGAAATTCGTCGCTGCAGCCGAAGCGTGGCAACACGCGCATGGTTACGAGAATGTCTGGTCATTAGGTCGCGCGGGCACTGCTCTTTTGAAACTGAACGATTCGGGGATTACTTCGTGCTTGCATGAATCCGGCTACGAAATTTCCTCAACCGATCCAAACCCTTCTGCACCTCCCTACGACCGGGTGCACAATAATTTAGCTCGAACCGAATCGTTCGTGCCGCGTTTGTTGAAAGCAATGCGTGCCGCAGCCGACAAATTGAATTAACGCCTAAGCTATCGCTTGGCGTCTTTAACAATTCCGCAAAGATACTCGCGATACTCGCACTTCGGCATCTGCGTTGCGATAGCGTCCAGTTGTTCCAAGGCGATGAAGCCCTGCCGGAATGCCGCTTCTTCGGGACAACCGATTTTAATCCCCTGCCGTTTC
Source organism: Verrucomicrobiia bacterium (assembly GCA_025934545.1). GTDB lineage: Bacteria > Verrucomicrobiota > Verrucomicrobiia > Limisphaerales > Palsa-1400 > JAICXV01. The sequence continues at coordinate 248 of JAICXV010000173.1, read as the reverse complement.
TCGATGGTTTGCACGTATGCCGACGCCTCGTGCAAGCTGCTGCTCGTGCCGGCATCGAGCCATGCGAAACCGCGACTTAACCGATGCACGCGAAGTTGCTTGCGGTTTAAGTATTCAACATTGATATCCGTGATTTCCAACTCGCCCCGAGCCGACGGTTTCAAGTTGCGCGTGATATCAATCACATCGTTGTCGTAGATGTAGAGTCCGGGCACCGCGAAATGGCTCTTGGGCATCTTCGGTTTTTC
>JAICXV010000411.1 GCA_025934545.1 Verrucomicrobiia bacterium | reverse complement strand
GTTCGATTGGGATCCAGATCGGTGGAATAGGCGCGTTGGCGCCGGAGCGCAAAAGAGATCTGGCCAGGCTCGGCTTCCGCGCCATGCTTGCCGGGACAGCAGCCAACCTCATCGCCGCAGCGATTGTCGCGATTCTAATTTAAATCCCTTACGGCGCTCCGTTACAACACCATGTCCACTCCGGGCGTGGCCACTGGATACGAGCCGTCGGCAAACGGCTTCACCGGCGCGGGCATGTCCCAGGATGTTATCTCCGGCATCAACGTCAGCTTCGAATTGAACGCATCATCCCATTCGATTTGTTCGCCCGAGTAAGTAGCCATGCGGCCCATGATCGCCATCATCGTGCTGTAAACGCCATATTCCGCTTCGTTGTAAGGGACGTTATTGCGAATGGCGTGGAAAAGGTCGATGTGTTCCTGTTCGTAAGGATTTTTATAGCCGCCTTTCCAACGGAACGGTTTCGGACCTTTGATCTGCGAACGGTTGCCACCTTGCAAATCGACTGTGCCTTTGCTGCCGATAACGTGTTCGGAAACGTTGCCCCACATTTTCGGGATTTGGCTGCATTCGCTGAAGAGCCGCGCGCCATCAGCGTATTCGAATTCGACCGAGTGATGGTCGTAAATCTGGCCGTTAAGGTTTGCCTTGCGCACCTGGCGGCCGCCGAGGCCGATTGCGCGAACCGGATGTTCGCCTTTAATCCAATGCGCAACATCCATTTGGTGGCAATGTTGTTCGACAATGTGATCGCCGGACAGATAGGTGAAGAAATACCAGTTGCGGATTTGGTATTGTAGTTCGCTTTCACCTGGATTTTTCGGGACGCCGCCGCGCGAACCGCCGCGCCAATAGACGCGCATCGCGAGGATGTCGCCAATGTCACCCGCGTGAATACGTTTGATGATTTCCAGGTAAGGCGCTTCGTGCCGACGCTGGAAACCGACACCGACTTTCAAGTTTTTGCTTTTGGCAATTTGACTCGCAGCGATAACACGACGGATACCGGGACCATCCGTGGCGAGCGGCTTTTCCATGAAAATATGTTTGCCCTGGCGCACCGCTTCTTCGTAATGGACCGGACGGAAGCCGGGAGGGCCGGCAATAATAACGACGTCGGCCAGGGCCATGGCTTTTTTGTAAGCGTCGAGGCCAACGAATTGGCGTTCTGGCGGGACATCAATCTTCGACGCCGTGTCGCCCTTGCTGTCCAATTTAATGGGCTTTCCCGTGTCGGGATCGTTGTCTTCGCCAATGCCTTTGAGGGCGTTGATGCTGGCATCGATGCGCTTTTGGAAAACGTCGGCCATGGCGACTAACTTGACGTTTCCAGTCAGCAACGCTTGTTGGCACGCGCCGGAACCGCGATTGCCGCAACCGATGAGCGCGAGTTTGATCTCGTCACTGCCTTCGGCGAAGGCGGCGCGTTCAATACTCAAGCCGCCCAGGACAGAAAGCCCGGCGGCAGTGGTGGTGGTCAGGAATGTCCGGCGGGACAATTGGGACTCGTTTGGCGTTGACATAAGTTGTTAATCGAATGCAGGTTTATACTGACAGTCGACACTAAGACGCAGTATCTTTGTTAGTGGTTTCGACTTATTACGATTTCGTATAAACTCTTTTTTACCAAATGAAAATATTTATTGATAGCGCAGATGTGGACAAAATTCGTGAAGCCTGGGGTTGGGGTATTATCGACGGCTGCACCACCAATCCAAGCCACGTCGCTAAAACCGGTCGCAAACACATGGAGGTTTACCGCGAAATCCTCGACATCGTCGACGGCCCCGTCAGCCTCGAAACCATCTCATTGAGCGCCAAAGAGATTGTCGATGAAGGCCGCGCGCTGGCAAAGCTGCACAAAAATGTCGTCGTCAAAGTTCCCGTTATTCGCGAAGGCCTGATGGCTGTCAAACAATTGAACTCCGAAGGCATCAAGACGAACGTCACCGTCACCTTTTCTCCCCTTCAAGCGATGCTCGCGGCCAAGTGCGGCGCGACCTACATCAGCCCGTTCGTGGGCCGGCTCGATGCCATTGGCCACAACGGCATGGATTGCATCAAGCAAATCCGCACGATTTACGACAATTACGCTTTTGAAACGCAAATCCTGACCGCTGCCGTGCGTCATCCGTTGCACGTGTTGGAAGCGGCTCTTGCCGGTTCGGACGTGATCACGATGGCCTACGAGGTCCTCATCCAATTATATGACCATCCGCTGACGGACATCGGCGTGGATATCTTCCTTAAGGATTGGGCGAAAGTGCCGAAGGCCTAAGGCGTTATTTCGCCGTGAAGCTTAAATTTGGATTTATCGGCATCGGCGCGATGGGGTTGAGCCACGTGAATTCGTTCGCGCGGCTATGTGCGGATAAGGTCGAGATTTCGGCCGTTTGCAGCTCGAACAAAGCGCACATCAAAAAAGTCCACGAGGTCGCGCCCGACGCAAAACTTTTCCAGAACGAATCCGAACTGATCGATTCGCGCCTGGACGTCGTTGTCGTTTCAACCCCGAACTTTACCCACGCGAAACTGGCCCAGGAAATTCTGGTCGCAGGGAAACACCTGTTCCTGGAAAAACCAATCGGCATCACGCCACAAGAATGTCAGCAAGTCCTCGCTGCCACCGAAAAATCAGATCGCATCGTGATGGTCGGTCATGAGCTGCGTTACTCACCGTTTTTTCAGAAACTGAAAGACCTTGTTGCGGCCGGGGAAGTCGGCACGCCACGCATGGTCTGGTGCCGCGAATTTCGCGGACCGTTTCAGCCGAAATCGGGCAACTGGATCCAGGACAGTCGCAAATCCGGCGGCACGCTCGTTGACAAGAATTGCCATCACTTTGATTTAATGAACTGGTGGGTCGGTTCGCGCCCAAAAAGCGTCTGCGCCTTTGGCGGCACCGCTGTCAATCGGATCATGGAAGGGCCCGACCAAGCCAACGACCATGTCACCATGAGTTTCGAATACGCTAACGGCGTGCGCGGGACCCATCATTTGTGCATGTTCGCTTTGGATTTTCCGCGCGAAGATTTAGAAATGGGAATCATTGGTGACGGCGGACTTTTAGAAACACGTGTTTCCGACATTGAAATCCTGCAATGGAAACGCGGCTTTCAACAAACCAAGCCAATCGTCCACAAAGTCAAAGCGAAGTTCGGCGAAGGCTGGGGCAGTCACCTTGGCTTCGACGAAATTCACCAGGAATTTGTCAGTTGCATCCTCGAAAAGAGACAACCTCTGACCCATCCGCGCAATTGCGTCGATGGCACGCTGTTGGCGATTGCGGGCGAAGAATCAATTCGCAAGGGGCAGATTGTCGAAATAAGTTAATTTTCTTATGAAAACTTACCCACTCTATTTGAATGGCGAATTTGTCACTACCGGTAAAACGATTGCGGTCACAAATCCGGCCAACAACGAAGCCTTTGCCAGTATCTCGGTTTGTGACCGCGCACAGGTCACGCAAGCCGTCAAAGATGCTCACGCTGCTTTCGGCACATGGCGCAAATTGACTGCGAAAGCTCGTGGCGATTATCTGCTTAAAATCGCCGCTGAAATCGAAAAGCGCCGCGATGAAATCGCGAAGGCGATCACGATGGAAAACGGCAAACCTCTCGCGCAAAGTATCGGCGAAGTCGGCATGACCGTCGATCATTTGCGCTGGTTCGCCGAGGAGGGTCGCCGCGCTTACGGTCGGATGATCCCTCATCAGACCGATGGTAAACGCAACATGGTCATCAAAACGCCCATCGGCGTGGTCGGCGCGATCGCTCCGTGGAATTTCCCGCTCGTCCTTTCCGTCC
>JAICXV010000164.1 GCA_025934545.1 Verrucomicrobiia bacterium | reverse complement strand
CGCGAAATTCCCGCCAGCGCGAGAACCAACAAATCACAATCATTCCAAGAATGGAGAAGACGACCTGGAACAGTTGGACGAGCAGCCAATAGGCGAGGGTGTTGCCGCCGCGGTTGTCATCGCTACCGCGCGAGGTCAATGCGAGCGCGACAATACGGGCAAAGAACATTACAAACGCGTTTACGACGCCTTGAATGAGGGTCATCGTGACCATGTCACCATTGGCGATGTGCGCGATTTCGTGACCGAGCACGCCTTCCAATTGGGGTTGGTTCATCTGGTTGAGCAGACCGGACGATGCGGCGACGAGCGAACGTGAACGGCTCGGACCGGTGGCGAACGCGTTAACTTCTGGAGATTCGTAGAAGCCGACTTGAGGCATGGTGGTTAATCCCGCGGTGCGCGCGAGTTGATAAACGGTTTGGACAAGCCGTTGGGCGGAGGGATCGGTTGTGTTGGGATCGATGACTTTCACGCCCATGACCCATTTAGCCATGACACGCGAAAGCAGCAGCGAAACGACCGAGCCAACCATGCCCCAGACGAGGCAGAGAATGAGCAGGCCGGCGAAATTCGAGCCGCCGATTTTGGCGGGCACGTGGACGATGCTCAGGATGATGGTGATGGTGGCGACCACCAAAATGTTCACCATCATGAAGAGGACAAACCGTTTTGCGACTTGGGCAAAATTCATAGTTATATTTTCTTAGACTGGCATCGGCCAGTTCCGTTCGATGCAAGCTAATGCCCGCAGTCGCGAAATCAAGATTGTCGCGGTAAGTGCCTGCGCCGCCACAAGGTGTAAATGACCGGGTAGAGCAGCAGCTCGAGAATGGCTGAAGTGACAATGCCGCCAATCATGGGCGCGGCGATGCGCTTCATGACATCTGCGCCGGCCTGATACGTTGGCGACCACATAATCGGTAACAGGCCGAAGAGAATCGCGCAGACGGTCATAATTTTGGGACGAATCCGATGGACTGCGCCTTCGATGATGGCTTCGTGCAAATCGCTGACAGAATTCATTCGGCCGGCTTTGGCGAATTTGTCCCAGGCGTGGTCGAGATAGAGGAGCATGACGACACCGGTTTCGGCGTCGAGGCCGGCGAGAGCGATGATGCCGACCCACACGGCGGGACTGAGATTGTAACCGAGCAAATATAGAAACCAAAACGCGCCGACCAGCGAGAAGGGGACGGCGAGCAGGACAATGGCGGTGCGCGCCGCGGATTGGGTGTTGATGAAAATGAGGACGAAGATCACGAGCAACGTGAGCGGGATGACCAGTTTCAATCGTTGCTCAGTGTTTTTGAGATACTCGAATTGCCCGGCCCATTGAGTGTAGTAGCCGGGCGGGAATGTGACGTTGGCGTTGATTCGTTGGGAAGCAGATTGAACGTAGCCTTCGATATTGTCGGTTGTGACGTCAACGAAGACGAAGCCGACGAGTTGACCGTTTTCGTTGCGGATGGAGGGAGGGCCGGTTTTAAATTCGATGTCGGCGAGCATTGAGATTGGAATGTGCGCCAGGCCATTGGACGACATGGGAAGTGGAACCAACACGCGTTTGAGCGCGTCGAGGTTCTCGCGGAAGTCGCGCGCGTAACGGACCTGGATTGGATAACGTTCGCGACCTTCAACAGTCGTCGAAACATTTTTTCCGCCGATGGCGCTTTCAACGATGTTGTTGACGTCGCCAACGGTGAGGCCGTAACGGGCGGCGGCTTCGCGGTTCACTTTGAAATCGAGAAAATAGCCGCCCATGGGACGTTCGGCGAAGACGCTGCGGGTGTCGGGTTGGTCGGCGAGCGATTTCTCAATTTGCAAAGCGACTTGTTCGATGCCGGCGAGGTCGGGACCGAACACTTTAATCCCGAGTTTGGTTCGGAAGCCGGTCGTCAGCATGTCGGTGCGAGTTTGGATGGGCATCCAGAACTGATTGGCCATGCCGGGCATTTTCATTTTGTCGTTTAATTCGGCGAGTAACTTTTCCCAAGTCATTCCAGCACGCCATGGGTCGGTGGGTTTGAGAGTGACGACAGTTTCGAACATCGAGAGCGGTGCGGGATCGGTCGGGGTATCGGCCTGGCCGGCCTTGCCGAAAACGGTTTGCACTTCAGGGACAGTGCGAATAAGGCGGTCTTGAATTTGTAAGAGGCGCGTGGCTTCGCCGATGGACATGCCGGGGACGGCGGTGGGCATGAAGAGAATCGAACCTTCGTTCAGCGGCGGCATGAATTCCGAGCCGAGCCGATTAAATGGAATGACAGTTAGACCAAGAATGATGGCTGCGGCAATTAAGACCGCCCAACGGAAGCGCAGGACGAAATGAACGATTGGTTGATAAAGCCAGATGAGCAGGCGGTTGATGGGATTTTTGATTTCTGGAGTTATTTTTCCGCGCACGAGCAAGGCCATCAGCACCGGCACGAGTGTGATGCCGAGGATCGACGCGGAAAACATCGCGAATGTTTTGGTGAAGGCGAGGGGACGAAACATCCGGCCAGCCTGGGCTTCGAGTGTGAATACCGGCATGAAGCTGACGGTGATGACGAGCAATGAGAAGAAGAGTGGGCGACCGACGGTTTGTGCGGCGGCGATAATAACGTCCACGCGCTCTGAGCATTTTGGTTCGCGTCCGTGTTCGTCGCGAAAATGTTCGAGGGCTTTGTGAGCATTCTCGACCATGATGATTGCGGCGTCGACCATGGCTCCGATGGCGATGGCGATGCCGCCGAGTGACATAATGTTGGAGGTCAGGCCGAGCCAGAACATCGGCACGAACGCGAGCACGATGGCGATGGGCAATGTGATGATGGCGACCAAAGCGGAACGGACGTGCCAGAGGAAAATCAAACAGACGAGCGCGACGATGATGCATTCTTCGATGAGTTTTTCGCGCAACGTTTTGATGGAGCGTTGAATCAATTCGATGCGATCGTAGGTCGGAACGATTTTGACTCCTTCGGGTAATGAGGGGGCGATTTCGGCCAGCTTCTTTTTGACGCCATCGATCACTTTCAAGGCGTTTTCGCCATAACGCATTACGATAATTCCACCGACGACTTCGCCTTGTCCGTTCAGTTCGGCAACGCCGCGTCGCAAATCAGGTCCGAGATGAACGGTGCCGACGTTTTTAACGAGAACGGGCGTGCCATCGACCGATTTCAAAACGACATTCTCAATGTCGGCGATATTTTTAATGTAGCCGCGACCGCGCACGTAGTATTCGGTCGAACCGATTTCGAAAACTTTTCCGCCGACGTCGCCGTTGGATGCGCGAATTTTATCCATGACATCGGTGATGGGAATTCCGTAGGCGACGAGTTTATTTGGATCGAGATCAACCTGGTATTGCTTGATGAAACCGCCGAGAGGCGCGACTTCGGAAACGCCGGGAACAGATTCCAGCGCGTAACGTAAATGCCAATCCTGCAGTGAGCGCAATTGGGCGAGGTCGTGTTTTTTGGATTCGTCGACAATCGCGTATTCGTAAACCCAGCCGACGCCGGTCGCGTCCGGCCCGATCACGGGGTTAACACCTTCGGGCAAATTGCGGCGCACAGAGTTGAGATATTCGATGACGCGGGAGCGCGCCCAATAAATATCAGTGCCGTCCTGGAAAATGATGTAAACGAACGATTTTCCGAACATCGATTCGCCGCGAACAAATTTGACTTTGGGCGCAGCGATGAAGCGCGTGGAAATTGGATAGGTAATTTGATCTTCGACGAGATCGGGCGAGCGACCTTCCCAATCGGTGTAGACAATTACCTGCACGTCGCTGAGGTCGGGAATGGCGTCAAGCGGGGTGTGCAACAAGCACCAGGCCCCCGCGGCAATGGCGAACAAAGTCAGCAGCAGAACGAGGAATTTATTCCGCGCGCTCGCTGCAATGATGCGGTTGATTACCATTGTTGGAGCGCTCCTTGCACCTTGGCTTCGGCGTCGATGAGGAAATTGGCGCTGGCGACGATGGCCTCGCCTTCTTCAAGACCTGAGGTGACGGCGTAGAAATTTCCGAAGCCGCGCCCGAGTTGGACGAAACGCGGCTGGAGTTTTCCGTCACCTTTGTTCACGAAAACGACGTTGCGCGTTCCAGTGGGCAAAACAGCGCTTGCCGGGATGGCGAGGCCTTTGCCCTGGTTGGAGAGGAGGGTTGCGTCGACATACATTTCCGGTCGCAGTTTGGAATCGGGGTTCTCAACTGAGATGCGTGCGCGAGCGGTCCTGCGGGCGTCGTTCAAGAAAGGGTCGATGAGATCGATTTTGCCGTTGAAGGTCGCGCCGGGAAACGCCGACGTCGTCACGGTGACCGGCTCGCCTTTTTTGAGGAGCGGAAGATCGTCCTGATAAAAATCGGCCCAGACCCAGACGACAGACAAATCGGCAACGTCGACGAGATGGTCGCCAATACTAACATGGCGGCCCTGGTCGACGGGAATATCCTGCACGACGCCTTTGAAGGGCGAGTAAAGCGTCAACGTGTTTTGCGGCTGGCGCGTTTTTTCGAGGTCGCTTAGTTGCTGGTCGCTGATGTTCCAAAGATTTAAACGCTGACGGGCAGATTGCAGCATGCGTTCGGCGGACTGGGCGAGATTGGTATTGCCGGATTGACGCGCTTCGTCGCGCGAACGCATGGCGTTGACATATTCGCCCTGCGCCACGAGGAGGTCCGGACTATAGATGGTTAGCAATGGCTGATCTTTTTCCACACTGTCGCCGCGTGAGGAGACGTGGAGCTTTTGCACGTAACCGTCGACGCGACTGACGTAATCCCAATGACGTTGTTTATCGTAGGCGACGATTCCCGGGGTGCGGATGTGGAATTCGAACGGACGCATTTCGACGTTGGTGTAGGTCACACCAATCATCTGCTGACGCTCAATTGGAACAGTGAACTCCGTCGGTTCGTGGTCATGAACGGCTGTTTGGCTTGCGTGGTCATGAACAGTGGTCGGACCTGCGTGGTCGTGCGGCGCGGCAGTCGGCGCGTTTGTCGCGGGAGTTTTTTTCACCGGCACCAGTGACATGCCGCAGATGGGACATTTGTCGGTTGGATTTTTTGCCCGAACCGATGGGTGCATCGTGCAGGTGTAATAGGCGACATCGTTGGGCATTGCGTTTTCCTGACGCGCGCACGATGTGAAAAGGATGGCGGCAATCGCGGTGAGAAATATTAGAAAAGTTTTCATTGGTGCTCCTTGGGTAGTGGCGCGCCGATGATGGCTTCGAGTTCGGCGAGCGCGATTTGATAATCGGTTTGGTGTTGGATCAGCATGACCTCGCTGTCCTGGGAATTGTGGCGGGTGAGCATGAGGTCCATGAAACTGGTTTTGCCGGCCTGATAGGAAAGTTGGGTTGCGTCGATTGTTTGCCGTGAAAGCGGCAACACCTTGGCTTGATACAATTCGTAGTGATGATGGAACGTGTGGAGTTTGTTGATCTGCTGGCGAATCATTCCTGAGGCTTCGGCTTTCGCCGCGAGTAATTGTTCGTCGGCGGCTTCGACGAGCGCGTGTTGTTCGTGGACGGCGGCAGAAAGTTTTTTGTGGTTGAGCCACGGCAGTTCGATGGCAAAGCCAACCATGAATTCGCTAATGGGTTGGGACGCGCCGTTGTAACGACTGATTTCCGCGCGCAAGCTCGGGTCTGGAACCCAGGCACGTTGGGCGAGGCGCAGATTGGTTTTGGTGGCGGCGAGCCGGTTTTGCGCGGCGAGAATTTCAGGCCGATGCTCGAAAGCGATGTGGCTCAGTTGTTCGAAATCTGTGTCCGCAATTCGCATCGCCGGAACAACGGGCCTGCCCAGAGTTGCGTTTGGCGAGCGATTCATCAGCGTGTTCAACACGGATTGTTCGTCGGCGATTTGTCGTTGGAAATCGAACGCGGACTCTTCGAGTTTGGCCAATTCCATTTCGGCGTTGAGCAGGTTGGCCTGGGTTTCTGTGCCGGCTTCGTATTTGGAACGCGCGCTGTCGGCG
>JAICXV010000204.1 GCA_025934545.1 Verrucomicrobiia bacterium | reverse complement strand
GTTGATCCGCTTGCCTACCAGTGGCGATTGAATGGAGCGGATATTCCGGGCGCAACCTCCAACAACCTGGTTTTTAATATCCCGCAGACGTTCGACTCAGGAACCTACACTGTGCTCGTCAGCAACCCGACCGGAAGCCTGACCAGCAACCCTGCTACTTTAACCATCACCAACCTCGCCACTCCCACCAACGGCTTGCTCGCTCGTTGGTCTGGTGAAGGGACGGCAAATGATTTGACCGGCCGCCACAATGGCGTCACCAGCAACATCAAATATGTTAAGGGCGTACTGGGGACCTGTTTCCAATTCGATGGCAACAGTAGTTCGGTTCAAGGCGGCAATGTCCTCGGCAACATCGGAACGGGCGATTTCACGATTGATTTCTGGATGAAGACAACAACCGTCCCAGCGAACCAGATGGCCGTCCTGGGACAACGGCCATATTGCAGTTGGACCGACTGCATCGACTTCCGATTGTTTCACAACGGTGGCGGCGCTTTGATCATGGAAAGTGAGTTGGGTGATACGCGCGATTGGTTGAACCCTCCGTTCAATCATTCCACTGCGGAAAGCACTTTGAGCAGTGTTCACCTTGCCGATGGGATGTTCCATCATATCGCTACCGTTAGACAAGGTGCCAACTATAGCCTTTATATCGACGGTGCGTTTGTGCACTCGTGTCAGTCAGTCGAACCATGTTTGATCAATAACACCGGCAGCTTTGATTTGGGTTTCAACGTGTGCCAGGCAAACGATGGTACCATTCCATTTGTTGGTTCGCTCGACGAAGTTGAGGTCTTCGGCCGAGCGCTTTCAGAGAAAGAAATTTATAACACTTACTCCCCCAACCCCAGCCTTAGCATTGTTCATCAACCGGTCTCTTCGTACGCGGTCGAAAACACACCCACGTCTTTGACTTGTTCGGCGGCAGGAACCGATCCGATCAGTTATCAATGGCGCTTGAACGGAATCAATATTCCCGGCGCCACGACGAGCACATATTCGTTAGCAGCAGTTCAACTCGCCGACGCCGGTGTCTATAGTGTCGCCGTCAGCAATCCAGTGACTAATAAAGTCAGCGCCAGCGCTAATCTGACTGTGATTCCTGCGAACTCGATTTTGCCGGGCCTGGTCAATCGCTGGTCAGCCGAAGGTGATTACGCCGACTCCATGGGCAACGCGGGTTTGTACGGTGGCCAAACCAGTTTCGCTCCGGGTGTAGCCGGTCAAGCGTGGGAATTCGATGGCCATTACGACCTCGTCGCCGTAGATTACCATACCGGCCAGGTGGGGTACAACGATTTCACTTGGGCGATGTGGATTCGATGGGAGGGGGATGGAACTTTGCTCTCCAGTCTGCCCGCCTATCGGTTCGCTGTGAACCAAGGGCAGATTCTCGCACAATTGGGCAATGGATGGCGCAATATGCTCGATTGGAATGTGATGGGTGAGTCCGACACTTTCAACCTGACTGCTCCTGTGCTGGTCAACGACGGCTATTGGCATCACGTCGCGTGGGTCAGACGAAATACAACGACTTTCGAAATCTATGTCGATGGAATTTTAGCGGCCCAATCCGAGATGCCCCTGTTCGACCTCGAGGATCCATGGGGCCTCGGTATTGTCGATGATTATCGTCGGACTCAGCCGTTCAAAGGCGGCATCGATGAAACCGAACTTTACGATCGAGCGCTGACACCGGACGAAGTCGCCGGTCTCTATGCGAAGTACGCAAACGGGCCTCGCGGCACCTTCCAGACCCGCGATATAAATGCCCAACTTGGCAGTTCTTTTACGTTAATCGCAGCGGGCATAACCATCACCCCCGGGGAACCGGTCACCTACCAGTGGACTGTGAATGGTGTGCCGATTACCGGCGCGACGAACCTCATATACACCGTGGACTTAGTCGATGACACTTCGCCGGGTATCTACGCTGTGACCATTACAACTCCGAGCGGCTCAATTTCTTCACCCATTGCTCGCGTCTCGATCCAATTGTCCGCCGGTATGTATAACGGTCTGTTTTATTATGACGGCGACACAACAGATGATGATGCGGGTTTCATCACGCTAACACTTGATATCAATTCAACCTTTAGCGGCAGCGTCCATCAGAAAGGGAAGCAATATCCATTTACAGGCAAGTTCACCGGAACGTCTACCCGAACATCTGCGGCCGTCCAGGTCAACCGCAAGAATCTAGCGCCATTAAACATCATATTCTCAGGCGCGAATTCCAGCAAGATCACTGGGCACGTTGCTGGCGCCGCTCACAATATTCCCCTCGAGGCTCATCGCGCGGTTTACGACGCAGCTCACCCGGCTGCCAAAGCGGGTTCATACACGCTGCAAATGGTTGGGTTGAACAGTGCCACTGCACCTAACGGACACGGCTTTGGAAATGTCACGATAGCCACGAATGGAGCTGTGAAATTCTTTGCCAATCTTGCTGACGATTTGAGCGTAAGCCAGAGCGCGAAGGTCGGGAACTCCGGTATGTGGCCCGTTTACATTCCAGCGTACAGCGGAAAAGGTTCCATACTGGGCTGGCTCTCGTTTACCAACCATGGCAGCGTTTGTGCGGGTAATTTGCGATGGATAAAAGCGGCGGGCTCGAATTACAAAAATTACAAAGCAGGCTTTTCCACAGTAATCCCTGTTCTCGGTTCAACGTTTAATCTTCCCCCGTCCGGTCTTGGTATCGGGCTCGATAACAGTTCGGTCGTCGCCGACGCCGCAAGACTTTACACGCCGGTCGCTGATCCGATCGTATCCACAAACAACAATTGCATCGCCTTCTCGCAAGTCGGCACCGCAGCCCAGGGCAAAATGAAGGTCGATCCGATTCATGGCCGGTTTTGGGGAAAATTGTTCGATCCCGTGGCGAAAAAGTACGCAAATGCCAAAGGCGTTGTGCTGCAAAACCAGGTTTACGCTCCAGGATATTTCATCAGCTCCAATCTGAGTGGTCGCGTCATGCTGCAACACAACTAAGGGCCCTGGTGGCGACCGGATCGCGCCACATTGGGAAGTTTTTGCGGATGCCAGAAAGGGACACCGCGTTTTGTGTGTACATCTTGTGCTTGCAGTCAAGAGAACTAATCTTTAGTGTTCTCCCCGACCCACCGTATCAGGACGGCGTTTACTTGCAGACGATACAAAACCTAGTTATGAAACCGGCCCTAACAAAAACCATTTTCATCGCACTGTGCACGCTCGCCATTGTTGCTTCAGCGAGCGCTCAAACCGGCCTTGTTCATCAGTGGTCGGGTGAAGGCGATGCCAATGACAGCGTCGGCACCGCCAATGGAACTGTGCTCAATTCGGGTGCTACTAATCTGGACGGTACGACCATCCAGGATGTGTCTTTTACAACGGGCCAGGTCGGTCTGGCGTTTACCTTCGATGGCAATGCCGTGATTGATTTTGGCACAACCAACGTCGCGGCATTCGGCACCAGTGATTTTGCGATCGGCTTCTGGATTAAAACAGCCAACTCCACCTCGCCCGCGATAATTCAAAAAGTTAGCGACGGAAAAGGCTACGTCATCGGTCTCGCCAATGGAAGGGTCAGTTGCGACCTTTACGGCGATTCTGGAACTGTAAATGTTCTAAGTCAGCTGCGAGTCGATGACGGACAGTTTCATCACGTTGTTGTCGAACGAAATGGTACGGACCATTACATTTTTATTGATGGTGTCCCACAGGGCAAATCGTCGACCGCAAACGTCATCGACATACCAGAAGTCCCATACGTGCTGGAGACCAATCAAGTGCCCGTCTATGACGAGACCGGAACCAATCAATTGGTCGATACCGATGGGAACCCTGTTTTTACCAATGAAGTCGATGTCGCTTCGCAACCGGCCAGCTTCTACGTCGGCGCGGGATTTACGGGGCAGCTCGACGAAATCTCGGTTTATGGCCGCGCGCTGACCGCTTTTGAGATTTATGGCATCAGCCACCCCGGTGTCGGCCTTGCCATTATCGACCAGCCGTTGAATCAACGCGGTCTCGCGGGACGACCTATTCTCCTGCACGTGTTGGCGGTGGGCATCCCTCCGATCACTTATCAATGGCAATTCAACGGTTCGGATATTCCCGGCGCAATTTCCAATAATCTTGTTCTCGATTCGCCGCAAACATTTGATTCAGGAACTTACACGGTGCTCGTCAGCAATCCGACCAATGACATTACGAGCAATCCCGCGACACTGACTATCACCAACCTCGCCACCCCAACCAACGGCCTGCTCGCGCGCTGGTCGGGTGAAGGTACTGCCAACGATCCTTTCGGAGGGCACAACGGCTTTACCAGCAACATCAAATATGTTCCGGGCGTCCTCGGCACATGCTTCCAATTCAATGGCCAGAGTTCAGTTCAATGCGGAAACGTCATTGGTAATATCGGGACTGGCGATTTCACGATCGATTTCTGGATGCAGACCACATTCACACCAAATGACAGAATGCCTATCGTGGGACAGCGCCCCTCTTGCAGCGCGACGGATTGCGTGGACTTCCGCCTATTCGATACCGGCCCAAGTTCAACCTACCTCTTTGTCGAGTTAGGTGATCATCGCGATTTACTGAACCCCCCGTTCAATTATGCCGCAGCGAAAACGTCGACGCTGAACAGCATCCATCTCAACGATGGCATATTCCATCACGTTGCCGCTGTTCGCCACAGCAGTGAATTGAGCCTGTACATCGACGGGACGTTCGTGCAAACCGTCAGTTCTGTTGAACCCTGTTTGATTGCCAATAACGGCAGTTTCAACATGGGTATCAACCCGTGCGGCGGCGGATTTGTCGGTTGTTTGGACGAAGTGGAAGTGTTTGGCCGGGCGCTTTCCGACCAGGAAGTTTATAGCGCCTACTCGCCGAATCCGTCCCTGAGCATCATTCGTCAACCCGGCACGACCACCGCTGTCGAAAACACGCCTGCTTCTTTCGCAGTATCGGCCGCGGGACTGGACCCAATCACTTTCCAATGGCAATTGAATGGCACGCCCATTCCAGGCGCGACCGCCAGCACATATTCATTACCGGCTGCGCAGTTGTCAGATGCCGGCGTTTACACCGTTATCGTGAGCAACCCCCTGGGAACAAAAACCAGTTCGCCGGCTCAACTGACCGTCATTGCTGCGTCTTCGATCCTGCCGGGCCTGGTCAATCGGTGGTCGGCAGAAGGCAATTACATCGATTCAATGGGTAATGCGCTCGCGCCTGGTGGCCAAACCAGTTTCGCTCCCGGAGTGTCAGGTCAGGCCTGGGACTTTATTGGCGAGGAAAATATTGTCGGCGTCGACTATTACACGGGTCAAGTTGGTTACAATGACTTCACCTGGGCTCTCTGGCTGCGCTATGCGGCCGACGGCACACTTTTGTCTGCTATGCCTTCCTATCGCTTCGGCGTCGAAGGTGGATTGATCACCGCGCGCCTCGGCGACGGCTCCCGCAGCATGAACGAATGGCAGATCATGTT
>JAICXV010000310.1 GCA_025934545.1 Verrucomicrobiia bacterium | reverse complement strand
CAGATGTCGCGCAACAGCTCTTCCATGCTTGCGGCTTTGGGTTCATGCACCCGACTGGTGAGCAGTAACGTGATGATGTAAACGAACCCAGCCGCAGCGAAAAAGAGACTGAACCGATTCCATTCGATGTTAATCCAACTGCCGTGAAATCCTTTCAATGCGTCGATAAAAATTCCCCAGAAAATTGGCGCGAGACCGAGCGTCACGTTTGTCACCACCGAGTAATATGTGAAAAAGTGGTTCCGGCCCATCGGCGGAATGACAACCATCGCCAGCCTGGTTGTCGACATATTGACGAGCGAGTAACCGAGTCCCATGGCGACTTCCAACGCGAGCACGAGCGGGATGATATGCGAGTGAACGAATTTTCCCGAAATCAAAACCCATCCTGCGAGAACCGCAATCCACGCGATCATACAAACCGACAACACTGGTTTGCTGCCCATACGATCCAGTCGCGAGCCAACCAGCCATAAGCTGCTCAAACCGCCGATGAACGACACAGAGGTGAGGAACATGATGGCGCGTTCGCTCATGCCGGTTTCGGTTTTGAGAAACGCGACGACGAACGTGTTCAAGCCGCCATACGCGACCGACCAGGCCAGCGCCATCCAAACGAGTTTGGCGAAGGGTGGGTAGGTGACGATTTCCTTCCATGGCACGGGCGTGCCCGAAGCTTTAATTTCTGCCGGCACTTGCGCATCGGGAACGCGGCGCAGGAAAGTCAGACTGATGCCAGCCATCGCAGCGCTGAAGGCAAACAGCACGGCGAATTGCCATGGATGCGGATCAACTTCGAGCACGATGGCCGCAATGTTGAAGACCAGAAAGCTGCCGATGTTCATCGACGCGGCGTCGCGAACAAGATAGTGACCGCGCAACGATTCAGGAATGAGCGCGGTGATCCATGGCAACCACGCGCAACTGGTGATGCCGCGAGCGAGGTTGAACGCGAAGAGTAACATTAACACGAGGGCGAGGCGGGTCGTCTTGTCGAGAAACGCGCCCGTCAATGGAACGAGGGCCAGGCCCAAGACGAACAACGTCCGCGTGCCCCAACCCGCAAAGACGAATTTTTTATAGCCGATGCGTCCGAGATGTTTTGATGCGGGAATTTGGAAAATCACGAGTAACGGCATCATGCCGGCAATGATTCCCAAGACAGTCGCGCTGGCGTTAAGGCTTTTTGCGTAGAGCACCATCGGACTGCTGAGAATGACCTGATACGAGAGCGCGTTGAAGACGATGAACGCGAAGATAGGCCGGACGGCGGCAGGCAGTGATTCGGTTTGACCTGCCGCTGGCTTCGGGTTTTGGGAAGCGGTAGTCGGCATGAAGAAATGGTGGGTTGGCAGGGACTCGAACCCTGGACCAACGCCTTAAAAGGGCGCTGCTCTACCAACTGAGCTACCAACCCACCGTTGAGCGGGGGAACTTACAGAGCATTAGGTTTCCCTGCAAGTCGATTCTACGGGTCGGGCTCTGGCGGCGGAGGATTTCCTGCCGCGATCTGGTCCTGGAGCAGAAACGCTTGCGCATCCAACTGCAACGGGTTTGCCGGATCGTTGGCGATTTCCTTCGCCTTCGACGCATCCATCTGCGTTAACAAATAAAGCGCCTGCCGCCGGACATCCACGGTCTGCTGCGAGTTGACCGCCTCTTCGAGCAACTTGCGCGATTTGGTTTGATCGAGACCGCTCTCGACCGTCTTTGATAACAATGCAATTTGCCGTTCTGAATTGGTCTCAGCTTTGAATTCAGCGCTGATGCGATTGAACACTTCGTCGGGATTGATTTTCTGCGTTTGCTCGGGCGAACTTTCCAGAATCGATTGCTGACTGAGCGTTACTTTTTCGGCGTCCGTTTGTTCTGCTCGCCATGACGCAATGACATCTTCAATTGATCGCACGCCATTGCCCGGTTGGGGAGGCTGACGACCGGTTTTCGAATAGTTGTCATTGCTGTAATTCACCGGCGCACCATCACGATATTGCGGTACCGCATTGTGATGAGGCGGCGGTCGCATTTGATCACGACCACTATTGATTGAACTGTTGGCACTGCGGTGTTGCTCGTTGATTCTCGCAGTCGAACGGTTAACCACGGCCATTCTTTGGTCATGTATTGGATGTGCGCGCTGCCTCGCCACGGTTGCGCTGCCGATACCGTCGATGCCAGATGCTGGAGTTGCAACGGAATCCGCGGTCGTTTGTTCACTACGCGCCGCCGGACTTTGGGCGTGCTCAGACCAGTTGAGCAATCCGACGGCGCTGAACAAAACTGCTACCACAGCAAACAAAAACCACTGTGCTGTGGCACGTGTTCGCGGCCGGTTATGTCGTCGTTCTCGCACGGCTTAATAAGAATAGGACCAGGCGCTGTTGTCAGCACGCGGACGATCATAATTGAGGCCCTCGACTTCCCAATAATAGTAATCGTTCAAGTTATGACCGTAGGCCGTCACGCTTAAGACCGAGGCATGCGGATTCGTTCGCGGCGGCGCCACTGGAAATACGCGCCAGATTTTTCCGTTCTGGAAAATCCGCACCATATAACTGGTCGCACCGGCGACGGTCCCGAATGAATAGGTCACCTTCGCCGCCGACGGACGCGAGTAGCCGGTTGGCGAAATAATTGTCACAGGTCCCGGAGGGCCGGAACTACGATGGAACGTCGTCCAATCGGACGGATAGGTTACGGTAGCCGGCACAACCACTGAATTGGTTTTCGAAGGCAAAAATACAGTTGTCGGTGGGCGCAGGAATCCGACGTGCCACCGATAATCACCAATCGGGAACGGCGTGGTTGATGTCCACGTTGTATTCGTCGGTTTGCCGACGCTGACGACACGATAGTTAACCCATGATCTTGAGACGGTGTTCGATTTTTGGATCTGCAGCAATACCGCCGTCGCATCCGCGAACATCCCGCCTTTGCCGGTCGGCGTGAAGGTGAATTTTGGATAAATTCCGGTGGTGTCACCCTGCGGGAAACTTGGGTTCGCAGACACTGTTTCTACAATTTGGTTGATTGCTGCGCCGGTTCCGATGTCTGATGCATCCACCAGAATCCCTCCTGTGTTTGCGCTGATTTCAGCGAATTGACTTTCGGTGTCCGAAGCAAATCCGGGGTTCACACAACAAATCGAAATTCCGGCAGCGTTCGCCAGCGGGATGACATCGGAGAAACTGTGTCCGCCGTCCCACGGCTCGGGGTCGTGTCCAGGCGCGTCACCGATCAGGATGATCATTCGTTGGACCGGGTTAGGTCGCCATGCGCCGATGCCATTTCCAGAAATGCCATTGTACAAAGCCGAAAACACGGACTCAGGAATATCGTTGCCGCCGCCCGCGAACAAACTGTTCACCGCGGTTTTCGCTGCGTTGGGATCGGTCGTGAAGCCCTGGTCTGCTTGATAAACGTAATCGCCATAATCGCCGGGTCCGCCGTCCTCTGCGGCCAGGTCTTTGTAATCGGCGACGGCAATTCTGTAGTCCGCGAACGTGCTCGAAATCGTATCGATAATCCCATTGAGGTTCGCTTCCACATCATCGATGTACGGTCCCATACTGCCGGTCGTGTCGACCAACAACAACAGGTCCAGACCTTTCGACGTCGTTAACGTTTCTACCCACGAATCGTTCCAGGCCGGGTCAACGCGCGTTGCTGGCGTGTTGCCATTGACCATGCCGTCATAGGTTTTGAGATAGGGGCCAAACCATGGATCATTAATTGACATCACTTTGGTGCCGGTGTCGTAGCCGTAACAGACGATGGCATGGCCACCATGACCGCCGCTGCCGGTTCGGATGTCCTTCCAGACAATCGCAATGACAAAGGGCGCGGAGTTGGAATTGATCTCCAGATTCACGCCATCCGCTGACAGCACTCCACGGTCTTGCCCATCGACTGCGCCGCTGCTGAAATTCTTCAAACATTCCTTAACGCCGTGCCAATTCAACGTCACCGTCAAATTTCTCAGCGCGTACCCCGTCGTCGTCGGAACCCAGACCGCCACGCCGCTTCGGCGTTCTACTCCTGAGCCGGCGAGACAATTGCCGGTATCGTAGGTCGAACTGCCGAGGCCGTATTGTGCAATATCGAACAACGACGCCGGATAACTATTATAATCGAGGATCATTTTGGTGGACGCGTCCCAGCACCAATTGTGACCGATGGCATTGCCGTTCGGATCAGTCGTCATTTGATACACTTCGTTCACCGGCAAATTTGCCGCCGTAATTTGTTGGATCGTTCCAAATAGAGCCAGCAGCACAATCGCAAGCTGGTAGAATACTTTCTTAGTTCGCACAGGTTTTTTTCTGGTTGATGGTTAAACGGCCTACTTCGGACTTGGGTTTTCTTGCCGCCGCAATTCTGAAAAAGTTTCGCTGGCGGACTGCAAAGTTTTATAGGAACCGGGCTTAGCTGCCGCTGTCGGACGGGACAGGGGAGTGAGGTTGGCCGGCGTTCCT
>JAICXV010000308.1 GCA_025934545.1 Verrucomicrobiia bacterium | reverse complement strand
GGCGCTGGCTCGGAAGGCGTGGCCTGTTGCTGTTCGGTTGATTCCTTCAACAACCGCGAATACCGCCGATGCACCGTCTCGGCCATGCACGCGAAATCATCCTGTCCCACCACGGTCTTCATCCGGAATCGTCGATAGTTCGAGCGATCCGGTTTGCCGTCCCAAAAACTAACCATGGAAGCCACGGCAAACGTCCCGCTGATGTTCGAGATGTCGAAGCCCTCGATCCGTTCCGGGTTCGTCGGCAAATCCAAAGCTTTCGCCAATTCAGCCAAATCGCGATGCGGCTCGATCGCCACCGGTAACGTATAAGGTTGCCGTTTGAAAGTGCGGATGCGTCCGGTGGTGCGACGCAAATCATTCAGCGCATCACGGTAATCGGCCGCCTTTTCAAAATCCTCGGCAGTCGCCGCTTTCTTCATTTGCGCCTCGAGGTCGCGTTCCATTTCTTCCGTTTGACCGGACAAAAATTCGCAGGCCGCTAGCACCTGTTGCTTGTAATCCTCCAACGCCACGTTGCGGATGCAGGGCGCAGTGCAGTATTTCAAATGGCCGTAGAGACAATGCTTATAATCGTCCTCGCCCGGTGTGAGCGGACGACAACCGCGCAAATTAAATTTGCGACGCGCGAGCGTGATGGTGTGACGCGCGGCGGCGGCGTGCGCGAACGGCCCGAAATAACGTGCGCCATCGTCCTGCCGCAACCGCGTCAGCGTGAAGCGCGGAATCGGATCGTTCAGATTCACTTTCAGCAACAGGAACCGTTTGTCATCGCGAAAACTGATGTTGTAACGCGGCTGATATTCCTTGATCAGCTTGCCTTCGAGCAAAATGGCTTCCGGCTCGTTCCGAACAATGTGCACATCGAAATCATAAATCGAATCGACGAGCGCGTTGAACTTGAGGTCCCAACCCATCCGGCGCGACGGCTGGAAATACGTACTGACGCGCTTGCGCAAATCGCGCGCTTTGCCGACATAAATCACCGTCCCAAACCGGTCCTTCATCAGGTAGATGCCCGGCTTGTGCGGCAATTCACTCAGCTTTTTGCGGGTTTGCTCAGTTGCAGGCACAATAAAAGTTCGCGCAAACAACGCCGCGCGCAAGACTGCGTGATTTGCAGTGTTAGACCGCTCTTACGTTCCTCCGATAAGAATTTCCGCAGGAATTCCAAGTCTCTCAACAAGCGCTCGAATCATTTTTACCGTTAGGCTACGCCGACCCGAAAGTATTTCTGAAACGCGGCTGCGGCTTCCAAGGACCGGGATAAGATCGACTGGCTTGAGTCCTTTCTGCTCCATTCTAAATCGGATCGCTGCGATTGGATCAGGCTTATCGATTGGATATACACGGTCCTCATAGTCATGCACCAGCAACGACAGCAGTTCGAGCTCGTCTCCTTGAAGAGTGTTGGCTTTGGCGTCCATCAGTTTTTCAATCCTTGCCAGCGCTGCCAAATAATCGGATTCCGTTTTGATAACTTTTGCTTTCATTAGATCTCCTCTGCGTTGATCCGATCATACTCGCGGTGCGTACCAACGAACCGCACGTATATCACCGAATAGATGTAATTGATTTTCACAATCAGCCGATACTTATTGCCGCAAATATTAAAAACCACGCGTCCGCTTTTCAGAATGCTGGCGTTTCCATAATCAGCCTTTACTTGGGCTGGATTGGCCCAGTTCGCTGATTCCGTTTGGTGGAACCACGCATCCAGTTCCGCTTTCGCATCGGTAAAACGCTTCGCAAATTCAGTCAAAGGTTTTCGCGAGATGACACGCACTCCTCACAGTGTTCCCAATTTGGGAACACAAGTCAAGCCGCGGTTTAGTGTGGTGAAAACAAACCCGGTTACGTTACGGTTCAAGCCATGGCCCAAAAGAGTGGCGATATGCGTAGAAACGACTAGACGTCCTGTTTCGCAAATGAATCTTTCGCGAACATTCCTTTTGCGCAGCTTGCGATTTCATGCTCGCAGCCACATCGGCACGCTGCTCGGCGTTGCCGTCGCAACGGCTGTTCTCGTCGGCGCGCTCGCTGTCGGAGATTCCGTTCGTGAAAGTCTACGCGATTTAAATCTTCAACGAATCGGCCAAACCGATTTCGCGCTGCACGGCAAGGACCGATTGTTCCGCGCGGAATTGGCGCAGGACATTTCCGATTCCCAAACCTACGCCGCCGCCGTTTTATTTCTGCCCGGCACCGCCAGTAACCCCGACGCCTCCGCGCGCGCCAATCACGCCCAAATTCTCGGGATCGATGAACGTTTCTGGTCACTCGCGCCTTCGCCGTCGACTCTCAAAATCGACGGCGTGATGGTCAACGCCGCTCTGGCCGAACAATTGCGCATCAAAGCTGGCGATTCGATCGTGCTGCGAATTCACAAACCATCGCTGATCTCCGGCGAAGCTCCCGTTTCTCCGCGCGAACAGACCTCCGTATCGCTACGCGTCCCCGTGGCCGGTGTGGTCCGCGGCGACAGATTCGGGGCGTTTAGCTTGCAAGCCAGCCAAACGACGCCGCTCAACGTGTTCGTGCCAATCAACATGTTGCAGGCCGCGATTGAACACCCGCACAAAGCCAATTTGCTATTGGTGCATGCCCCAAATCAAAACGTGCCGTCGCTTACGACTGAGCTCCAAAAAACCTGGCACCTCGCCGATGCGGAACTATCGATCACCAACGTCCCGGACAGCATGGAACTGCGCAGCGAACGTGTGTTCATCGATCCGCCCATCGTCCAAACCGTGCTCAAAACGCTTACCAACGCGCATCTCATTTCCACCTACTTCGTCAACGAACTGCGGCTCGGGACCAACAGCACGCCCTATTCGATGGTCTGTGGAATCGGCGAACCCATCGTCAGTCCAGACATGGCCGACAACGAAATTGTCGTCAACCACTGGCTCTCCGACGACCTCCATGCCGAAGCGGGCGACGAACTGCAACTCACCTATCTCGTTCTGAGCGACAATCAAAAGTTAATCGAAAAAGAAAATCGGTTTAAAATTCGCAAGATCGTGCCGCTCGAAGGCGCTGCCGCCGACAAAACATTGATGCCGGATTTTCCCGGCATCGCCAAAGCCGAGAAAACCGAAAACTGGGATGCCGGGTTCGCCATCGACATGAAAAAAATCCAACCCAAGGATGAAGATTACTGGAAAAAATATCGCGGCACACCCAAGGCGTTCGTGACTCTCAAAGCCGCCCAACAAATGTGGGGCAATCGCTTTGGCGATTTTACCGCAATTCGTTTTGCAACCAATCAAACCGAGGCGGTCACTGCTGCGCTGCAATCGATCCAACCCGCCGCCCTCGGTCTCACGTTCGAGCCAATCCGCGAACGCGCGCTCAACGCGGCATCGCAAGCAGAAGATTTCGGCCAATTATTTTTGGCGTTCAGCTTTTTTCTCATCGTGGCCGCGCTCATTCTCATGGCGCTTCTGTTCCAGTTCGGCCTCGAACAGCGCGCCACTGAAACCGGCACGTTGCTCGCAATTGGGTGGCGCACGCAACAGGTCCGGCACTTCGTTCTACTCGAAGGAATCTTCATCTCCTCAATCGGCGCGATTATCGGCGTCATCGGCGGATTGCTTTACGCCAATGCCATTCTTTACGCCCTCAAAACAATCTGGCGCGGCGCCGTCGGAACCTCTGCGCTCGAATTCCATGTTTCGGCACTGACCATTTTAATCGGCTTGGTCGCGTCGGTCTTGCTGGCGCTCGCCATTATTTGGTTTGTCCTGCGGCGACAATCAAAACGTCCCGCCCGCGAGTTACTCGAACGAGGGTCAGAGAACGACATGGGCGCAGTGAGTGCGGGACGCCCATGGTCTAAATGGATAGCCATTCTTGGCTTGGTCGGCGCACTGGCCATGATCGCCATGGCGATGACTCAAACGCAATCAGCCGCCGTCGAAACATTTTTCGGCAGTGGCGCTTTCTTACTCATTGCCGGACTCGCCGTTATGATGGTTTGGTTGCGACGATTAGCCGCCGTCGCCAATACCGACGCTCTTACCGCGCGAACTTTTGCGGTGCGCAGTTGCGCGCGACGTCGCAAACGCAGCGTCGCCACCATCGCGCTGCTGGCCTGCGGCAGCTTTCTAATCGTCGCCGTCGAAGCAAATAAACTCAGCGCAAAAGCCGAAACAGGCCGTCAATCGGGCACGGGCGGTTTCGCGCTGATTGGTGAATCGTCACTTCCCATTGTGCAAGATCTCAATTCGAAAACCGGCCAGGATTTTTTTGGATTGGATGAACAACTGCTGAAAGACGTCACGGTCGCCCCCTTGCGCGTGCGCGACGGCGATGACGCCAGTTGCTTGAATCTGAATCATCCACAAATGCCGCGCATCGTCGGCGTTAATGCGAAAACTTTCGCGGATCTACGTCCGTTTACATTTACTGCCGCACCCAAAGGTTCGGCGCCGTCGTGGAATCTTCTCATCGGCAACCATTCTGACGAAGTGCCAGCCGTCGTC
>JAICXV010000012.1 GCA_025934545.1 Verrucomicrobiia bacterium | reverse complement strand
GCTTTGTTGGCGACGAAGTTGGAGGTTTTCGACTTCCAATTGCAGCGCCCGTTCCTGCAGTTTACGGAACGAGTTCAGCAAATCGTGGGCTGGAAATCCGCTGGCTCTCTGCCAGTCCACCCCGGGCTCGCCCGGTGAGAGAATCGCGCCTTGCTCCTTCATAAATAAGCGGGACGCTCGCGCATCACCGCATCCTTTGCACACTAACCGCGCATTTACCGACTCGCAATTAGTGCTGCTTCCGACTTGGCACCACCATGTTTACCCGAGGAGCCCGCGACCTGCGCGGGATTATCCGACGAGCACTTCGCTCTGCAATTTTTCTTTGGCTCGCGCGATAAATTCCTGATGCAGCGTTTTTGCCAAATCCGCCATTTCACTTCGCGAAATGGTTGCAGGTTCGAGGAAAATTTGCGGACGAATCCACGGTTGATCGGGAACATCGTCGCCGTGCCGGACATAACAATGTTGCTCGACCTTGAGCAGTCCCTGGCTGATTGCGCCAACGGTATGGACCCATATTTCAGCGTAATCCGGCTCGGCGTAGCGAAAACCGTTCGCGTCGAGAGAGTCGTAATCGCATTTTCCGATCATGGTTTCGGATTCAAATATCACCTTCGTCATAATATGGAGTGAAGTCACGATTCCCCTCGAATTTTGCGAATCGATCCATCGCGAGGCGAGGATTGGACCGGTACCATTCAAGAGGAAACGGGGCAGGCGACTTTTGCATCAACAGTGTGAGGAGAGCCGCATCGGGGACCGCGGCCGTATCTGTCCAATGTTCAAGTTGACGAGCCATTATCGATGTTTCCGGGCAGGCGGACCTTCCGCAAACCCGCTACTAGAACACACCAAACGCCAAATGAGGACAAGGGGGCGCGCCCCTCGACGCTACGGCGAGGAAGTGGAGTTAGGAGTGTTACGGGAAATCCTCAATGGCCATTGCGGAATGTTGTTATGTAGTAAATACCGGCTCGTCCAGTTAGGGATTGGCTTGCACCGTTGCCGATGGATAGACCTCATGCATAGTCCACGGGCCAAGGCCGTGAACCTGGACAATCGTTTCAACATCGCACCAGGCGGTGTGTTTCATTTTGGCGGGAATGGTAGCGAAGTTCAACGCCCCCAGTTCTTTGCTGTTCGTGGCGTCAAAGCTCGGTGCAATGCCGATGTGTAACGAACCAGAAATGACGGTCAGATTTTCATCGGCGTCGTGCCAGTGTAACGGGATGCGATAACCAGCGGGAAATTTCAGGCGAATGGTGTATGGCCCGGCTTTGCTGGGATCACCCTGCAAGACGGCCATGTGGGCGCCGGTAAGACTGGGAGGCGCCTCGATCCATTTCATGTCTTCGGCAACGTATCCCGCGATGGGATGTCCAGGCGGCGGATTGGAAGACGGCGCGATGCGCGTCGTTGTTCTAACCGTTGTTTGTGCGTTAAGAGAAATGGTCGCGGCAACCAATCCAGCAAGAAGAGCCGTTAGTGTTTTCATAATAATTCCTGATGCCCCGGTTCATCCATTCCCGAATTCCCCGAAACACAACTCCTTACCTTAAGAAACGACGGAAAACGGGAAAGTCAACTGGCTGGAGGGACCCGCGACGATTATTCGCCACGCATTAATTTAACGACAGCCGAAGCGGCGCGCTCTGTCGCTCCGACCCCACCAAGTTGTGCGACAATTGTTTGCAGTTTCCGTTTGATTTCGGTTCTGCGCGTTTCGTCGTGCATCAGACGCAATGCTTCCGCGGCGATTCGTTCCGGGGTAGCCTGTTGCTGCAGCAATTCCGGGAAGACCGGCTCGTTTGCGAGCAGGTTCGGCATCGCGAGGAAGTTCACTTTAATAATGAGTCTTGCGATCAGTGCCGTCAGCCACGATGTCTTGTAAATGGCAACGGTGGGCACGCCAAAAAAAGCGCACTCCAAGGTGATCGTTCCTGTTTTCGAAATGGCAATCGTCGCCTGATGAAGTGCGTCGGCCAGTTCGCCTTGTTGAACGTTAGACAAAAACTCCGGCGGCAAGTTGGAAAACATTCCGCCGATGTCGACGCCTTCCGGTAAGACGACTCGATATCGGATGTCCTGTTCTTTCGCGATCAATTGCAGCGCTTCCCACATCACCGGCACATGGCGTTTTAATTCAGCCCTACGACTGCCCGGCAGCAATACGATCAAAGGCTTGCCGTCGCCGGATGTTGCCGGCTGAGTTTTAAATTTGTCATCGGCATATCGATCAAACGTTGGTGGTCCGACCACCTCGACCTTCATCTGCGGAAACCGTTGCGCATACCATTCCTTTTCAAAAGGAAACAGGCACAAGGGCAAATCGATATCCCGGGCCAAAGCCTTTGCTCGTCCGGCCCTTGACGCCCAGACTTGCGGCGACACATAACGCACAATCCTCGGCGTCCAACCAACAGTTTGCCGTTGGCGAATGGCTTTCGCGAAACGTCGGTTGAACCCATCGAAGTCGACGAGCACAATCAAGTCCGGGCGACGTTGCACGGCAAGATCGACCAGCCGCTGAAATCGTTTTCGCAACATCGGGAGTTTTTTAAATACATCACTAATCCCGATGACGGAATCGGCTGTTAAATCAAAAAACAATTCGACGCCCGCGCGCGCCATCTTCGGACCGCCCGCGCCAAAAAAAGAGCAGGGCAGGGGAGCCATTCGTTTCGGCAACGCGCCAACCAGGTCGGCAGCCAACGCGTCGCCGCTCGGATCCCCCGCGATAACCATGACGCGCATCGGGTTCATAGCTCGGCTTTCACCTTTTGAAAGAATTCGGCGATTTTGAAAGGAAAGAAAGCGAGCGCGACGCCGAACACAAGATCGGTTACCAAAGCGGCCATCATGATTGGTTGGCGAACGGGAAAGTCGACCCATTTGTCGTCTTCTAAATGGAAGAAAGCGCACGGGACGGGAAACGAAACAATGCGCAGTTTCGGGCCCATTTTGTATTCGAAATGAAAACCAAACCACCAGGCGAGTGCTATCCCGGCGATGCAAGCGATCGCAACTTTCGTCCAGTTTCCTTTCTCGGAAGCCGTTTTAAACGCGCGCACGCCGGTCGTTGCGAGGAGCCAGATGCTCAACGCAAAGACTGGCAGGATGAGAACGAGACTCCCCATATTATGCGGCGAGGTTGGCTTTTTGAATCTGCCGCGTGATTTCAAACGCGAGATCGAGAGACTCTCTGGCAGTTTCGCCGCTTACCCGCGGCGTGCGCCTCGCCTGCGCGCATTCAACGAAATGCTGCAACTCCAGTTTCAAGGGCTCATCTTTTTCGATGGGCACGGGTTCGCGCACGATTTTTCGTCCGGCGAACTGGCTGACGATGGTGGAGTCTTTCGCGCGCAAAAGTTTTTTCAGGAACGACGACTCTTCTTCGCCGTCGCGCGCGATGCGATAAATGAAACCTTCCTGCGCCCGGTAATCGAGCGAGACGTAGCTGTTAATTTCGCCGCCGCTGAAGACGCGAATCTTGCGCATTCGTTCGGGGCTGATCCGGCTCGCGGTCAAATTTGCCACGCAACCGTTGGCGAATCGCAATCGAGCATTGGCGATGTCTTCGGATTTACTCAGCACAGAAATGCCGACCGCATCGACGCTTTTGACCGGCGATTTCACGAACGCGAGAACGACATCCAAATCGTGAATCATCAAATCCAAAACGACGCCAACGTCCGTGCTACGCGCGGGATAGGGCGAGAGCCGATGTGTTTCAATAAAGCGAGGGTCGGTCGCAATTTTTTCCAGATAACCGAGAACGGGATTGAACCGTTCGACGTGTCCCACCTGTAAAACGGATTTGTGCTCTTGCGATAATCTCACCAACTCCGTTGCCTGAGCCGCATTATCGGTCATCGGTTTTTCGACGAGCAGATGTTTGCCGGCACGAAGGAATTTACTCGCCAGTTCAAAATGCGTGATGGTCGGCGTGACTATGCTGATCGCATCAGCGGCCGCGCCCAACTCATCGAGTGATGCGAACCGGCGCACCTTCATTTTTTCAAGGAGTCGCTCAATCGCGCCAGTCGAGGTATCGTAAACACCAACGAAATCCACCTTTCCCTTTTGCGCGAGTTCCGCGTAAATGCGCGCATGTTCCTTTCCGAGGGAACCGACGCCAACGACCGCGACTTTCAAGTTCTGCATATTCGCGGAGCTTAAGCCGTAGGCGCCGAGGTGACGAGGCGGATTTTTCGCCCGACAGCCACCGCCTTTTAAGTGCATTGCGCGTTGCATCTTCGTTTTTAATTCTTAATTCTTACTTTGTAATTGAGCGCATCCGACCACTATCGCGGTGACCCAGGCCACGCCTATCACGAGAAAAAGCGCGGCATTCCCGAGGCCGCGTTCACCTGGGTTGCGAACTCGCGCGCTGGCAAAATCGCGCCGCACATTAAACCGACCGACGTTGTTTTCGAATTTGGCGTCGGTTGGGGCTGGAACCTGGCCGCGCTCAATTGTGCGCGCAAAATCGGCTTCGACATTTCGGAGGTCGTGCAGGACAAAGTGCGTGAACGCGGCATCGAAACTGTTTCGAGCGTTGAGTCGATTGCGAATGAATCCGTTGATATCGTCCTTTGTCACCACACGCTGGAACATTTGATCGATCCCGCAGCGGCGTTGAAGCAGATGCATCGGGTGTTGCGCGATGGCGGTAAGTTACTCCTCTTCGTGCCCTACGAACGCGAAGCGCGCTACGGACATTTTCAACGCGACGAACCCAACCACCATCTTTTTTCGTGGAACTGCCAAACGCTTGGCAACCTTGTTGAAGATTGCGGCTTCAAAGTTCAACAAGCGGAAATCGCAACTTTCGGCTACGACCGGTTCGCGGCGACGTGGGCCAACAGTTTGCACATTGGCGACTGGGGTTTTCGCACCATCAAGGCCACGATTATGCCGATCAAGCCGACGTTCGAAGTCCGCGTTGTCGCTGTCAAATAACCGGCTTATCAACAACATGAATTTAGGCGCGGCCCGCGACGTCTATTCAACGGAGTTAGAACAATATGAAAAAGTTACTGTTCGCCACATTCGCCTTCGTTGGTTGTTCTTTATGCGCTGAAGAGTTCCCAACGATCATCATCGAAACGCCTGCATTTGATGGAGTTGTGCTCGTGAGCGGCGCAGAACCCGCGCCTGTCTGCACTCCTCCTGCGACGGCGACCCCGGTCGTCTACGATCAACCGGTCGTTTACACAGCACCCGTCCAATACAATGCGCCGGTGGTTTATAACGGCCCCGTCATTTACAACAACACCACCGTTACGCCTACCCGGTCCGCGTCATGTGATGACTTCGGCGGGATGACCATTCAAATTAATCCACGGCGTAACCGTTATAGTCGTTGTTCAAATGTGACCGTAATCGGAAGCAGCAGGGTGCGTTAATATGCGCAGTCTGCGTCGCGCTGAACACGATGGGGTCCGCCCATCCAAATTCCGCAAACGCCGGGAGAATAGTTACCACCGACCAACGTCGCGTTCGGAAACCAATTTCCAGTCGCATTGAGGAGTTCATGCTTCATCACTTCGACTTTTAGTGGAATCATCGGCCAGGGTTCGTGCCAGATTTGGAAGTATCGGCCCACTTCGCGACGCCACGTAAATGCGGTGTAACGTTCCAGGAGAAATCGGTCGAGCGTCCCTTGCGCGCATGTGCTCAACTCGTCAGCCAAAGACTGGACTTCGTATTTGAAGTTGCCAAACGATGTCGTGGCGCTTCCAGATAACTCACCGTCCCGCATCAAAGCATGATTGTATTCCAATTGGCCGAAGTGATAAGGCAATCCGTAGCTGCGCGGGCCGAGCAGGACGCTCAAGCGATTGTTCAACCATTCGGCCATGAAAAAAATTCCAACTCGATTTCCGTTCTTCACGTAGGTGCGTATGTTGAAAAACTCATGGTTGCCGATGGGCTGAAACAGGAATTCAGACACGCGACCACCGATGGCCGGGCGCAGGCGTCGCATGGAAAATGCCACGACGCTGACGAACGCCTTTCCTTCAAATAAATCGAGCGGGTAGGGGATTTGCGGCTGGAGATACTGTGCCTCGACGGCGAAATGGATGAAAACAGCGTTTGTCCAATCGCTGAACATGAGCGGCCGGCGTTCTTCGCCAAGAAACCGTTGCTTCGCCAGTTCCGAAATGTCTGCAAATTGTAATGCAGTTGTATGCACGATTCACTTGTTTCGAATTTTCCTGGTGAGGTCGCGAGCTGCTTGCTCAAGCTGTGGAAAGCGAAATTCGAATCCGTTGGTTAAAAGTTTTCCGGGGACGGCCCGGCGGCTTTTCAGCATCAGCTCCGATTCGGTGCGCATAAAGAACGCTCCGATTTCCAACATCCAACGCGCAGCCGGCAATCCAAACGGAACCCCGCAAACTTCCCGCAGTTTTTTCATCATCTCGCGATTGGTGATTGGATTTGGTGCGGCGATATTTACGCCGCCATTCAATTCTTCGTGCGCCAGAACCCATTCAATCGCGCGACAGAAATCTTGGTGATGAATCCACGCGACATATTGTTTTCCACCGGCCATCGCGCCACCCAATCCGCGCCTGACTAAACTGCGCAGGACGGGGAAAACCGATCCCGCTTCATTCGACAAAACCATCGCAATGCGCAACGCCACTTTTCGCGTGTTCGGCGTATTTGCATCGAACAACGCTTTCTCCCAGGCCCTGGCGACTTCGACCGAAAACTCATCCTTTGCGTCCGATGTCGCCGCCATTGGAGCGGTTTCGTCCATTGGCATGTCGAGCGAGTGTTTGTAAATCGTGGCGGTGCTGGCGTTAAGCCAAACGCTCGGAGGTTTTGTGCATTTAGAAATCGCGTCACCAATGGCGCGTGTCGACAAAACGCGCGATTCCAGAATGTCCCGGCGATTTTTTGCGTTGTAGCGACAGTTCACCGAACGGCCGGTCAAATTGATGACGGCGAACGCGCCGTCGATCTCGCGTTGCCAATCACCGACAGTTCGCGCGTCCCATTGCACGACGCGCGCATGAGCGTTGTCGTCGGGATTTCGGGTCAGGACGCAAACGTCGTAATTTCTGGCGCTGAAATATCGGGCCAGCAATTGGCCGAGCAATCCGCTGCCCCCCGCGAGGACTATGCGTTTGGTATTCATTTGAGACACGCGTAGCCGTAAACGGCTGCGAAAAACGTGAACACAACGGTCAACCCGTGATAGCCCACTTTGAAAAACCAATTCGTCAGAAAGGGACGCGCATCAAAGACGAAGAGTTGCACGAGTAATCGCGCTGCCCAAAAAATCGCGATAAAGGCCGCGAGGGATTTTGCGACGGGTTCACCAGTTGCGAGCGCGTGAGTATTGATCAGAGTGAGAGTCCCGAAACTGGCAATCACCAGAACGATAAAAATTCCGTAAACCCAAAACAACTGCCGCAAAAACGGATGCAGAGCCGCGAGGTTTTCGCGCCAGTTGAGCCCGCGCGGCACGCACGCGCTCCCGATCAACACGGCAAAGTGGAGGACACCGGCCAGGGTGAGATATGTTTCCAGTTTCATAAATTACAAACATCCGATCGCTCGCAGGAACGGCAGAATGACGTTGCGAATGAAAGGTGGATGAAAAAGCCAAAACGCTGGCCCAGCCGTCACAGCGATGGTAAAGATGCGGCCTGGGATTCCTCGACCTAAACCAATCGCCGCTCCGGCATTGGAACGTTCGAATAGAACGGCAGCGCCTTGAATGACGAAGTAGGCCGTTGGCAATCCATATCCGGCGCCCGCCGGAACAGAGATGACGAGGTCATGCACCAGTCCCGAGCATAAAAACGTCAGTAGAACCGCAGCCGGGACGCCGACGCGGCCAACGACTTTGCGGAAGATCAACTGATTGGCGACATGGTTAAAGGCGACGTTCCAGCGTTTGCTCCAAAATTCGGCAACTGACCTCGAGCAGAGCGGCGCGTTCATTAAGCGCTGCGCATTGATGTTCGCTTGTTGAAATAAAAGGGCGAGCAGATGAAATGTTCCGAAGTGCAGAACGAGAATGATGCCGAACATTCCCACCCAGCCCCTGACCAAATCAGCACTGGCGGGAATTCGTCGCACAACGAACCACAACAGAAAAATGCCGAGCAACAATTTGGCAATCGCGCCCGCCCATTCGGTCGATCGAATATTTCTTGGTTTCCTGGGACGATGGAGAAATTCACCCGCATTCATGCCCGGCCAGAGCAACAAGTACGCGGCCGAACGTTTTAAGCCGGCACACGCGACGGGTGCTCCGCGATAGCTCTGCAATTTAAGTGCGGCATAAATGATAGCTGACATAACCCACATCAGCGCCCAGCGCGGAAAAGCTGTTATGGTCGCAACCATATAATCACGTCGCAAATTGCCGCCACAATGCGGTGCCGTATGCGGTCACGCAGTAAATCCAAAAGACGCTGAACGCAATGTGCATCGCGGTGTGGAGACGGTTTCCTTTCCAAAGGCGCGTGTCGTAAATGAAAAATTGGATGAATAAGCGCGCCGTCCAAAACGCCACCAGCGCAATTAAAACCAGTTTATTCAACTCGCCGATCTCCAAAAGCAATCGGGTACAGAACAAGCTGAGAACGCCCATCAGCACCAGCACGAGCGAAATGAAAAAGCAGTGCACGTAAAAGATCTGGCGATTCAGCAGACTCATGCGCCCGGTCTCTTCGTTCCAATTGAAGCGTTTTGCAAAAGTCAGGTGAGCGAGCGCCAACAGGATGAGCAGCGCGCCGACGATTTTCAGATGGAGTGCAATATTCATTGGGGCCTCCGCAAAAGAAATATCCGGACGAAAGGGGTCATGCTGAATTCACGTTCAATCTCGAACCCGCTGTTTTTTATGACCTCGACCCATTCAGGGCGTGAAAAGAAATGCATGAAACCCGGGCCGAACGCCGCGAAATTTTTCCAGTCGCGCATATGTTCGACCAACAGCGCATGCGCGTTGGGTGTTAATACGCGTCGTAGTTCGCCAAAAAATTGTACGCGATCAGCGCGTTCACGCAATTCGTGTGCGGCGAATATCAGAAATGCGGCGTCCAATTGACAGTTGGGAAGGGGAAGCGCCCGGAAATCTGCGGGCAATGCCGGCGGCGCACCTGCACTAGTTTTTCGCGCTTTGGCGATCGATGGCTCCGTCATCGCTTTGGGATCGAAGATGTCCAAGACGATGCCGGCACTCGAAGGGAAAAGCGCTTTCAACGCGACTGTGCTTTCGTCCCATCCAGCGTGGATATTTGCCCACCGTCGCGGCGCGTTTTCGAATAAATTACCAATCCATGTCCATTGATAAATTGGCGACCGATCGTAAATCCAGTGTGACGCGGCGAGTGAAGCAATCGCCCAATACAATGCAGTCACCGCCGCCACGACCAACGCGACGCGCATTGTCTTTCCGAGGCCACCGATGAACAGCGCGCCCGCCACGGCCACGACAAACATCGCCGTCAAAAAATAAAAGTGCGCATTAAAGCTGAGGATTTGGAGCATCCCCTGGTATCGGCCGCGTTCTAATGGTGCGCTGGTTTTCATGCAGCAAGATGCAACGGCTCGCGGACGCCGCGCTTCCATTCGTAGGGAATGTTCGCGACGTGAAACGCGTTGGCCAAAATCGGTTTTGCGCCCGCAAACGCAGGCCGGTCGAAGAACGTATTTTGCAACACGTCGACATGGACCGATTGCGGCTTCCAATTTTTACGTACGCCTTCGATCATCACGATCGAATCGGTTTGTTTTTCGTAATCGAACGTAAAGGGCAGGGGACCGGCGAACAGTCGCGCCTCACGCAAATCACGGAACGGCGACCCTTCAGGCAAGGGCGCCGGCTCGCTCGCTAGGTCGGCGACGACATGCAAATCGGCGGCGTGATCAGGCGTGTGGATGGTGACTTCCAATTTGCGATCGACGTGTTCACAACGGACATTGGCCAGACGGTAGTTGTAATGCGTCAGTAAATTTCCGAACAGAACCATGCTGCGGCGATCGGTGTCGCTGCGCAAAATTCGCAAGCCGCGTAAGACGCGTCCGGTTCGCGTGCGATAACGCGCGAAAATCCGGTATCCGGTGAGAAAGAAATCGCGTCCGACGCATTCGGGACAAAAGATCGGTCTCAAACCTTTCGTTTGCACCATGGCGATGGCTACAAATCCAAAACCACCAAACGTATCGAGCATCAAACCCAGCGGGAGTAATGGGCGCAGGATGTTTTGCGGCAATGCGTAAGTCAGAACCAGCGAGTCTGTGAAAAATGCGCGGATTGGGATTGGATGGCGCTTCAGCGCTTCCAGACCGTAACTTCGATCGCGTCGCCCGGATTCCAACGCATCGCAAATGTCGTGGGTGATTCTCACGCAACACCTCCGCAGCAACGCAGGTCATGAACGCCGAAGGCACCAGCGTCCGGCAAACCGCGTTGAATCTGCTCATTGGTGTAACGGATGTGCGGCAACAAATCGTCTGGCAAACCGTCACAAGGCGGCTGCGCTTCGACAATCCCTTCGGAAAGAATTCTCACTTGCGCAATGGAAACCAGCGGCACGCGCATGATTCGTTCGAGCAACCAACCCAATGTGTAATGGAACGCCAAGGGCATCCGAATCATCAACGGACGTTTATCCAAAACTTTGGCGACGCGCTTCACCGCGGCAGCAAGAGTCAATTGTTCCGGCCCGGTCACGGCCACGGTTTTGCCGGAAAGGCGTCCTTCGGTGAGGGCCGCAACCATTATCTTAATGACATCCTCGACCGCCACGGGGCGAATCGGTTGGTCTTTCATTCCGACCAATGCAAAAACAGGAAACGTATAAAAAGCATGGCTAAGATGGTCCAACATGTGATCGCCGCGACCATAGATCACTCCGCATTTGAGGATGGTGTAGTCCAGGCCAGAGTTGCGCACAATTTCTTCCGCTGTCCATTTCGACTCGTGGTATTTCGAACCGCAGTTCGGCCGCGCGCGCAAAAAGCTGATCAGAATAACCTTTTTTACTCCTGCGCGTTTGGCCGCATTGACGACATTTCGAGTGCCCTCGACATGAACCCGCGCATAGTTTTGTTCGCCAAGCTCGCGATTGATTCCCGCACAGTGCGCAACAGCGTCACAACCGGTAAATCCCTGGACCAAAGCTTCTTCATTGGATAACCCGACAGGGAGTTCAGTTGGCGTCACGTCCCGATGCTGTGGTTTTGTGAGGCGTCGGTCCCGAGCGATTCGAACAATCTCATGTCCCTTG
>JAICXV010000030.1 GCA_025934545.1 Verrucomicrobiia bacterium | reverse complement strand
TCGTTACGCTGGCGAACACACCGCCGAAAATTCTACCTGCGCGATTTCGCTCACCAACGATGAAATCAAGGGCCGCATCATTGGCCGCGAAGGCCGCAACATCCGCGCTTTCGAAGCCGCGACCGGCGTGACCGTTTTGATTGACGACACTCCTGGTTCCATTGTTCTGTCCGGTTTCGATCCTGTCCGACGCGAGATTGCCCGCGAAGCGATGGAACGTTTGATTCTCGATGGCCGCATTCATCCCGCGCGCATCGAGGAAGTCGTCGCCAAAGTTTCGCAGGAAATGGATGAAATGATTTTGCGCCATGGCGACGAAACCGTCATGAAACTCGGCCTCGCGCCGATGCATCCCGAAGTCGTGAAGCTCCTTGGCCGCCTCCATTTCCGCCGTAGTTTCACCCAAAATCTTCTCCAACATTCCGTCGAAGTCGCGCACATCATGGCCTTGCTCGCCGGCGAACTCGGTGTCGATGTCACCGCCGCTAAACGCGCAGGGTTGCTCCACGACATCGGCAAAGCCGTAAACCACGAAGTTGAAGGGCCGCACGCAATTGTTGGCGCGGACTTCCTCAAGCGCCACGGAGAATCCCAGGACGTCGTGACCGGCGTCGCCTCGCACCACGGCGAAGTCGATAAAAACCTGCTCGGCGTTTTGGTCGGGGCTGCCGACGCCATCAGCGCTGCCCGTCCCGGCGCTCGTTCCGAAACGATCCTTACTTACATCAAACGCGTCGAAGACCTCGAACGCATCGGCCTCTCATTTCCGGGCGTGGAAAAATGTTTCGCGCTCCAGGCAGGCCGCGAACTGCGCGTTATCGTGCAACCCGAGAAAATTGGTGATGAAGCCGCGTTCAACCTCGCGCGCGACATCGCCAAAAAAATCGAGGAAGAACTTCAATACCCCGGCCAGATCAAAATTACCGTCGTCCGCGAAACCCGCGTCACCGAACTGGCAAAGTAAATCGGAGTGTAGATCGGACCGCGGACTTCAGTCCGCTTCACCGTCGATATGTTACCGCGTTGAAGCCCGCCAAAACCGCCGCTCCGCTTACGCCCCTTTTTTCCTAAACACAATCACATGCTGCCGCGGCAACGTCTCGATTGTTTCCACCCATTGCAACGGCATCAACGCCGCTTCCTTTTTCACCTGTGCTTCCGACATCTTATGCAACCGCTTGATCGGGACGTCTGGGTCTTCGCCGCGATATTCGACAAACACAACTCTGCCGCTCGGAGCGAGCGAGCGACAGATCGACTCCATCATTTCGTAGGGATGATCGAACTCATGATAAACATCCACCATCAGCACCAGATCAATTTTGTTCGTCGGCAAATGCGTGTCCGAAACAGTTCCGAGAATCGTGTGAAAATTGGTGACGCCATGCGCTGGAAGATTCGTGGTTAACAGTTCGATCATCTCCGGTTGAATTTCTTCCGCGTAAACCGAACCGTTCGGCCCAACCGCCTTCGCCATCCGCCACGACATGTATCCGGTTCCCGCGCCAATGTCCGCCACGTTCATCCCCGGTTTCAATTTCAGCGCCTGCATCAACAAGTCGGGTCGCTCCTCCTGCTGGCGTTCCGGCCGTTCCAACCAATCCGCCGCCTGATGCCCCATTACGTGCGCGATTTCGCGGCCCTGATAAAATTTACCAATGCCATCGCGATCGTGATCCGTTTTAAAGGTGTAACGATCCGCAGCCGTGGTGCAAAGCGAACCAACCAGAAAAGCGAGCACCGTCAGTTTTACATGCAGCATAGAATTAGCGTTGCTCCCCCAACCTCCAAACTTCAAGCCCCAACCTCCCGCGAAACTTCAAATTCCAAGCTCCAACATCCAGAGAAACTCCAAACTCCAAAAGAAGTCGCGAAGCTTCAGGTTTGATGCTTGGAGCTTCTCTGGAGCTTGGATGTTGTAAATCGGAGCGCGGACTTCAGTCCGCTTCATCGTCGATTTGTTCCCGACTTGAAGCTTCTAAAGGCCGGTTCGACGCTGTTTGAAGTTTCTCTGGAGCTTGGATGTTGGAGCTTGGAGCTTTTCGCCTGGGGCGTTTTTCCCTGTCACCTTTTCTTCATTTTCCCCACCTATGCGTGTATGATGTCAAACACCATGAGCGCCGTCGCCGCGCAGGGCAATGATTCCGAACTGGTTGCACGCAGCATCGCGGGCGACCGCAATGCCTTTGGCGAAATCGTTGCGCGCTATCAATCTCTAATTTGTTCCCTCGGCTATTCCGCCACCGGCAGCCTCAGCCAAAGCGAAGACCTCGCCCAGGAAACTTTTCTCGCCGCATGGAAACAACTTCGCGCCTTGCGCGAGCCGGCCAAATTACGTTCGTGGCTGTGCGGCATCGCCCGCAACCAGATCAACGACAGCTTCCGCAAACAAGGTCGCGAACCCATTTATCAAGCGGCCCAACTCGAAGATGTCGACGAACCGTCCACGACCCAAAGAGCGCCCGCCGACGAGGCCATCAGCAAAGAAGAAGAAACGATTCTTTGGCGATCCCTCGAATCCATCCCGCAACTCTATCGCGAGCCCTTGATTCTATTTTATCGCGAAGGCCAATCCGTCGAGCGCGTTGCCGCAGCGCTGGAAATTTCCGAAGACGCCACCAAACAACGCCTCTCGCGTGGCCGAAAACTATTGCAGGACCAGGTCACCGCATTCGTCGAAGGCGCGCTCGTGCGCACTCTTCCTGGAAAAGCGTTCACCATTGCTGTCCTCGCCGCCTTGCCGGCCAGTCTCAGCCTGTCCGCAAAAGCTGCAACCGTTGCCGCAACCGCCGCCAAAGGCAGCACCGCCGCCAAAGCCGCCGCTGTCACCGGGTTTCTCGGCGCTTTGCTCACGCCAGTCATGGCCGTTTTCGGGACGTGGGTTGGATACCGTCTCAGCATCGAATCCGCGACATCAGAAGCCGAGCGCGAGTTTGTGAAACGCTCCTATAAAAAATCCTGGATTTTTATGGCGTTCACCGCTGTTCCGATCTTTTTCATCATGCTCTTTTCGGGCGAGCTCAACGCCATTCACCACGGCCTTTTTGCGACTCTGCTCCTCACCTTTCTCGCCATCTGGTTCGTGACCTTTGCATGGCTCGCCATCACGCAATGGAAACGTCGCGCGCAAATGTTGCAAGCCCTCGAAACAGAAGGACTGGCCTACACCCAAAAAGTGATTCGCGAACGTCTCAGCAAACATCGTTTTCTCGGGCTGCCTCTTTATCATATCCGAATCGGCGGCGGAATGGTCGCACAGAAAAAACCAGTCAAAGCATGGATTGCCGTTGGCGATTGCGCCATTGGCGGACTCTTTGCCTTCGGTGGCATTGCCATCGCGCCGATCAGCATCGGCGGTTGGGCCATCGGCTTGTTGCCTTTCGGAGGTTGTGCGATGGGCCTACTAGCGCTCGGTGGCCTTGCTCTCGGCTATTGGTCATTCGGCTCCGTCGGCGTCGGTTGGCTCTCGTTTTCCGCCGGAGCAGTTGCATGGAAAGCAGCCTGCGGCGGCATCGCACTGGCTCACGATTACGCAATGGGCGGCTATGCCGAAGCGCTGCAGGCAAACAGTGAAGTCGCAAAACAATTCGTCTACTCCCAACGCTTCTTTCGCATCGGCTTTGCAATCTTGCCCTATCTTCCCGTGTTGAATCTCCTTTGGGTCTTGCCCCTTTTCAAATGGTGGCGCACCGCGAAGAAACAAAATCAAACCGCAACCGCCTGAGGAGCGCGCCAGCGTCTTGGAATGCGCCGCCGTCCGGCGCTTTGGATTTTTTTCCATCACGACGAAAATGAAAATTGCCGTCCTTCCAAAACCTTACGACGGCGGCAGCCGCAACATCGTGTCGATCGGCGGAACATTAGCCAACGCTTTCCCGCTCACATCGCCGCCCAGCTTCAACAATTTCTCGCCGCTTGGCCGCACGCGCGTTTCGTAACTGCCCACGGCGTCGTTATAAGCCTTCGACGCCTGCTCCAATCCCGATCGGATTTTTTCGAAATGCTCCGTGAACTTCACGACACGCGCAAAAAGCTCCTGCGCGCTCGCCGCAATTTCCCGCGCGTTTTCCGTCTGCGCATGCTGCTGCCAGCTCACACTGACTGCGCGCAACAGCGCAATTAACGATGCCGGCGTTGCCAACATGATCTGTTTCTGCGCCGCCCAAATGATCAAATCGTGATCCGCCTCCAGCGCGGCGCTAAACAACGATTCCGCCGGCAAAAACAAAACAACGTAGTCGAGCGCGTTCGGAAACTGCCGCGGATAATCGCGATCGGCCAAGCCTTTGATCGTTGCCTTCAATTTCGCCGCATGCGCCGCCAACGATTCACTCCTCTTCGCTTCATCGGCCGCGTCGATTGCGCTCAGAAAGTCCAGGTCCGGCACTTTCGCGTCGACAATAATGATGCGGTCGCCGGGAAGGTGAACAGTCAGGTCGGGGTTGGCGTCTCCTGATTGCGTCTGTTCGCTGAAATCGCAGTGCGCGCTCATTCCCGCCGCTTCGACGACGCGTCGCAACGTTTCTTCACCCCATCGTCCACGTGCCTGATTGGAACTGAGCACCCGCCGGAGCTGCAGCGTCTCACTCGACAACGTCTGGCTGTTTTGCGCCAGGCTTTCCAATTGCTTCTTCACTTCGCCAAGAGTCGTCGCCTGGTTGTTTTCACTTTGCTGCAAACGCCGTTGATACGCCTCGAGCTGTTCCTTCAACGGCTGCACTACCGCCGAGATCGCCTCCTGACGCTTGCTCAAATCTCCTTTGGCCGACTCCTGGACTTTTTCGAGAGTCGTCTTGGCGAGTTCAAGAAATTGCGGCTGCGTTTGTTTCAGCGCATCGACGCTCAGCGCCTTGAAAGCGTCGCGCAAATCCGCCAGCGCTTTTTCCTGCGCCTGTTTGGCCTCGACCAGATGTCGCTCATGCAATGCCCGCGCGTCCTCCAAAAACTTCTGCGCAGCCTCGCGGTCCGCCTCGGATTTCGCCAGCGCCATGCACGTTTGATTCACCTGCTGGCGCGCCTGGCTCAATTCCCCTTCACGCTGTTCAAGCCGTTGCTTCAGGTCTTCTTCCAGTCGATTGTCGCCACTGGCCAACGGCGCTGACTTGCGCCCTTTCACAAAACCAATCGCCCAACCGATAACCAACCCAAAAATGCACCCGGCAACTAAACCGAGGGGAAACGGGGGAAAATTCATTTAATAATGGGCCACAACTTCAATCTCAACAATCGCCCCCTTCGGCAACGCCGCCACTTGAATCGTCGAGCGCGCCGGAAAATCTGCCGTAAAATATTTAGCGTAAACTTCGTTCATGCCTGCAAAGTCGCCCAGGTTCGTCAAAAACACCGTGCTCTTGACCACATTCGCGAAGGAAAGCTTTTGGTCTTCCAAAATAATTTTCACGTTCTCCAGAACGCGTTCGGTCTGTGCTTTGATGTCGCCGGTGACTAAATTGCCCGTTGCCGGTTCAATGGGAATTTGTCCCGCGCAAAAAAGCATGTCACCAATGCGCACGCCGTGGTTGTAAGGCCCGACCGCCGGCGCGCCCTTGGCCGGTTTAATGATGGTTTTTTTCATTCTCCAGCCATTGAAGCTCTTCGCAAGAATGCGGTCAAGCCGCATGCCGAAAATTCCGGCTCGGGCTTTCCATCAACACTTTACACAGAATTCGCATGGCATATCCATTGCTTTAAAGCCCTATGTGGCCAAGCCGTTTATTCGCAGCACGATATGTGTCCTTTGGTTGTTCGCCGTAACAACCTGTGGACTCCTGCTCATTTCCTACGAAAACGCTGCCGGCCCGCAAAATCTTTCCACAACTTCGTTTCCGAAAGACGCACCGGTCGCTCTTGATCCGCAACGCTGCACCTTGTTGCTCTTCGCCCATCCAAAATGTCCCTGCACTCGCGCCACGATGAGCGAACTCAATCGTCTGCTCACGCATTGCGCCCAAAACGTCAGCGTCCACGTTTTCTTTTTGAAACCATCGACCGAGACCGAGGACTGGACGAAAACGGATCTATGGCGTAGCGCTTCGAGCATCCCCGGCGTCCAGGTGCATGTTGATCCCGACAGCACGATCGCGTCGCGTTTCGGTTCGAGCACCTCCGGCGACGTTGTCATGTTCGATCCAAAAGGCAAATTACTCTTTCACGGCGGTATCACTTCCGGACGCGGCCACGAGGGAGATAATCCCGGAGCCAGCGCGCTTATCGCGTTGGCCAACGGAGTGTCCACCAGTTGCAACAACACTCCCGTTTACGGATGCCTCCTGCAAAAAGAATGCAACCTCAAACAGATCGAGAGCACGCCATGAACCCCCATATGCCCATTCACAGTAACGTCGCCCATCGCGCCGACGAGCTGTTCAAAGAACAGCAGCTCAGTATTAGCAAACACACCGACTACGTTTTCGCGCGCCTCATGATTTTTCAATGGATCGCCGGCGTCGCCGCCGCCTTCCTGATTTCACCGCGCGCGTGGGCCGGAATCGAAAGTCACATCCACATTCACGTCTGGGCCGCAACGTTGCTCGGTGCGCTCATCACCAGTGTGCCGGTCGCGATGGCCTTTATGCAGCCTGGCAAAACGTTGACACGCCACAGCATCGCCGTGGGTCAGATGCTCATGTCCGCGTTGCTCATTCATTTAACCGGTGGCCGTATCGAAACGCATTTTCATGTATTTGGTTCCCTCGCCATTCTGGCGTTCTATCGTGACTGGCGCGTCCTCGTCTCGGCATCGGCTGTGATCTACGTCGACCATCTCTTGCGCGGTTTTCTCTGGCCGCAATCCGTTTACGGTGTGATGAGTGCGCCCATCTGGCGCTCGTTCGAACACGCCGGTTGGGTCGGATTCGAAGTCGTGTTCCTTATTATTTCCATCCGCAAAAGCTTGATCGAAATGCAAAACGTCGCCGAACGCCAGGCCCGCCTCGAAGCTCTCAATGAAACCATCGAACGCACCGTCGCCGAGCGCACCGCCGAATTGACTCGCGAAATCGCTGAGCGTCGCCAGGCTGAAATCGAACTCAAAAAGAGTCAGGTCCAATTGGCCCAGGCGCAACAAATCGCCCACATCGGCAGTTGGGAATGGGACTTGGTTACCGACAAAGTTTCCTGGTCGGAAGAAACGCGCCGCCTCTACGGATTCGCACCGACCGACACCGGCATGCGCATGGACGCATGTGTCCAACGTCTCCATGCCGATGACATCGACAAAGTGCGCAACGCCTTGAAGCGCGCCGTCGAAACCGGCGAACCATACGATTGCGATCATCGCATCGTCCTGCCCGACCGCACCGAACGCGTCATGCACGGTCGAGGCGAAGTCAGCTTTGACGACGACGGCAAAGCCATCAAAATTCTCGGCACGGCCCAGGACATCACCCAATTGCGCCGCAACGAAGAAGCCTTGCGTCGCAGTGAAGAACAACTGCGCCAATCGCAAAAAATGGAAGCCGTCGGCCGTCTCGCTGGCGGTGTTGCGCACGACTTCAACAATTTGCTGACCGTTATCACCGGTTACTGCGCCCTTCTCTTGCGTCGTCTCGCGCCGACCGATCCCTTGCGTTCCAACGGCGAACAGATTCAACGCGCCGCTGAACGCGCCGCCTCGCTCACGCGCCAACTCCTCGCTTTCAGCCGCAAGCAAGTTCTCCAGCCGCGCACCTTAGATCTCGCCGAAGTCGTCGTGGGCATGGAAAAAATGCTCCATCGCTTGATTGGCGAAGACATCCAGTTGCGCACCATTTGCGATCCGAACGTCGGCAAAGTCGAAGCCGACCCGGGCCAAATCGAGCAAGTCATTTTGAACATGGCCGTCAACGCGCGCGACGCCATGCCGCAAGGCGGCAAACTGACCATTCGAATTTCCAACGTCGTGTTTGATCAAAAGACCGTCATCCGCAATCGCGGCCTTGAAGCCGGTTCGTATGTGATGATGGCCATCAGCGACACGGGCGTTGGCATGACGCCTGAAGTTAAAACCCATCTGTTCGAACCGTTCTTCACCACCAAAGGCGTAGGCAAAGGCACCGGTCTTGGCCTCGCTACTTCGTACGGCATTATCAGCCAAAGCGGCGGCGACATTCGCGTCTATAGCGAACAAGGCACCGGCACGACCTTCAAAATCTATCTGCCGCGCGTCGAGAAAAATATCATGAAAGTAGTCGATGCCAGCGACACCGACGCCTTGCCCGGCGGCGACGAACGCATCCTGATTGTGGAAGACGACGAGGCGGTGCGCGCGCTCGCGTCGACGGTTATGTCGCAGTGCGGTTACAATGTCGAACTGGCCACCGATGGCCAGGAGGCTTTAAAAATGATCGAAAGCGGCCTGAAATTCGACATGATCATCACCGACGTCATCATGCCGAACATGAGTGGTCGCGAACTTTACGACCGCGTCCGCGCTTCCCTCGGCGACACCAAAGTCCTCATTATTTCTGGATACACGGATGACGCGCTCGCCAATCGCGGCGTGTTGGAACAAGGCTTCAAGTTCCTGGAAAAACCCTTTTCCCCGATCA
This sequence comes from Verrucomicrobiia bacterium, assembly GCA_025934545.1. GTDB lineage: Bacteria > Verrucomicrobiota > Verrucomicrobiia > Limisphaerales > Palsa-1400 > JAICXV01. The sequence continues at coordinate 1,404 of JAICXV010000030.1, read as the reverse complement.
GCCTCGCGAACAAAGTCCGCGAAGTCCTCGAGGATCGGAGTCCAGATGCGAATGCCGCCCGTATGGCGTTGAGCGCTTAACCGTCGAGCCGACTTTCGAGTTACTTGATCAAGCGATAAAACTTCATCCCGCTGAGTGTATCAGTTTGGATGAGGTTCGTGCCGGATGTCGTTGGCGTTCCCGGAACAGTTGCCCAGGGTGTGCCGCTCGACAGAATTTGGCTCGTGCCTTGCAGCGAAAATCCACTCGCATCACCGCGCCATGTCAGTTGGACCGTGTTCGGATCAACGGTCGAAATGCTCAACGTCGGAATAACTACCACCGCATTGGTGCTTGGAGTCACGTCCGCCCAGGTTCTGCCTAAACGCAGTTCATCGACGTACATGACATCCGGCGTGGTAGTATTGCGGTTGCCAAAGATAAAGCTTTGGATGCTGCCGCCATTGACGTCCGGATCGGGCGACACGTTATTAACGCCGTCAACAATGACGGTAGGCGTTGGAGCCGTTCCAGCGCCAAAGCTCGAAGGGTCGGGATTCACCCACAACGCCGCGATGTCATTGCTAACACCGGCCACGAATTGATACATCGCAACCACGAATACAGTTTCGCCGGCCTGGTGCGGCGTAGTCGTATTGGTTTCCCAAAAACGGCCGGTGCCCGAGGTGCCACGCCCAATCCCAATAATGTATCCGCCGTTGGTGCTGCCAAAGTAAAGCGGCGAGGAATAGCCGGTGGGCTGTCCACTTTGCCCGACGGTTTGTGTGTTATTAAATCCCATGTTAAACGCTCCGCCGCCGTGAGTATCACTTTTGGCCACAGCCAGGCTGGTGATCGTCTGCAATTGAATGATGGCCGAATAGAACAATGTGTTGCTGCTGGTCACCGGAATATTGAACCTCGCGCCGGGCCCGAGTTGATTCACCAATTGCACCATGTTGCCTGTCGACGAAGGCAAGTTGGTTGGGGCTGTCAATGAACCGCCCGCGATAGCAACGGGCGAGCCGGTTGCGGCTGTAGCCATAGCATACCAACCTTCGCCTGCGGCGTTGGTTTGCACTGAAAGATTGGACGTTGGGGAATAGGACGTCCCTCCGCTGGCCGTCGCATCCGCGAACGGATCAAACGACGGGAACGCAAACGCGCCGAGGCTAGCAGCGCAGGAGAGGGCAATAATGGCTAATTTCTTCATAAGATTTTCTGGGTCATAACTGGGCAGTAGGGACCGCTATTTATGATGCGAACCAACGTCTCTCTCGTCAATCCAAATCAGCCTTGGCCGGGGCTTCCATGTCATCGAAAAATCAGTCATGCTCAGCCCTGTGCTGACGAATGTTGACACTCCATCTCTGCTCATCGATGCCGACGCGCTCGACGCCAACCTGCGCGTCATGTCGGATTATT
>JAICXV010000539.1 GCA_025934545.1 Verrucomicrobiia bacterium | reverse complement strand
GAACGGCGGTGGTGTGGGTGTTTTTTTGTGGTTTTTGTTTTTTTTATTGTGTGGTTATTCTATTTGCTCCGGGGGTTCGTGCGCGTCGGGGATTTATGTCCGCGCTCCGACCGCGACGCAATGAACAACGAAAAACAGAAAGAAAACAAAATGAACACAGAAACAAATCCCATGGAGGAAATGAAATCCCTCCTGCACCAAATCCAACGCGCCAATCGCGATCTCCTGACCGATTACCAGGATGCCTCCAACGAAATCAAATCGCTCGGCGCGTCCCACCAGAAGCTTGCCGGCGACTTCGCCGAAGCGCAAAAACATCTCGAACAACTTCGCCGTTCCGGCTTGAGCACGACCGCACCGCGTCTCGCGCACCAGGCCGTCAGCGACGATTGCGCAAAATACATCGCCGCCCTTGTTGTTTGCGGCGCGGACGCCTTCGGCGGTCTCAACCACATCAAAGGCGCGCAACGCGATTCGCTCGTCGGCGAATGTAAAAACATTCTCGGCCTCGAAACGCGTTCCGCTTTGACCGCCACCGACATTCCGTTGCCGACGATGTATTCGTCGCAAGTCGTCGAACTCGTTTGGAAATATGGCCAGGCGCGCCAGTTCGCGACGGTCTATCCGCTCGGCCTCGGCACGACCAAACTGCCGCAGTTGAAAACGACGCCCTCGTTCGGCTTCATCGCCCAGAGCGCGAGCATCACCGAAAAATCGCCGCAGATCCAATTCGTCACGTTCAACCCGCAGAAAGCCGGTGGCATCGTGCGCATCCCGTCGGAAATCGACGCGGACAGCATCGTGCCGCTCGGCCAATTTCTCGCGCGTTACATCGCTCGCGAAATAGCGCGTTGGGAAGACAGCGTGTTGTTCCTCGCCGACGGTTCGGGCACTTACAACAGCCTCAAAGGTGTTGGCCAGACTGCGATCGACAACTCGCTCGCGTTGCAACTCGCCACCACGAAAACCAAACCGACCGACATCACCGTCAACGACGTGCGCAACCTGCGCGCCAAAGTGAACTCGGCCGCGTTGTTCTCCGGCGCGTATTATTTCCATCCCACGATGGAAGCGTTGCTGCGCTCGTTCAACACCAGCAGCTACGTGCCGTTCGTCACCAACGCCAATGGTCAGGCGACCTTCGAAGGTTTCCCGGTCCGTTGGGTCGGCGTGTTGCCCGTCTTTGATGGCAACAACCACGCCGCGCAAGTCCAGGGCGCATTCGGCGACCTGAGCTACTGGTACTTCGGCGAACGCTCCAGCGTTTCGATGGAAGTCTCGCGCGAAGTTTATTTCGCGACCGACGAACTCGCCGTGCGCGCCCTCGAGCGTTTCACGGTGCAGTTGATGGCCAATGACGCCGTCGCGGCATTGCAACTGGCCGCCAGCTAATCAACGAACAAACCAACCGCCAGCCACATCCCCCTCTCCTCCGAGGACACTTCGAGATTCATCTCAAGTCCTTCTCCGGAGGAGAGGGTAGTTGGGCGGAAAAACGAAAATGAAAGTGAAAATGAGAAACTTTATGAAACTCGAAATCGAATCACCTCAGAGCCGTCACACGACGCTCTCGTGCTGCGCGGACCGCGGACTTCAGTCCGCTTCAACGTCCGTCGTCACGACTGCCTTCGAACATTCACTTCGCCATCGCGCCGTCGTGCGCGCCCGCCGCCGCCGTCGCGGCTTCGGCGGCCCATTACAACTCGCATAAATCATCAACCACAGATGTAACACGGATGAAACACAGATATTGAAAAGAGAAATGCCTCGTCGGTAATCCGTGTTTCATCCGTGTTTCATCCGTGGCTAAAACCAGCTGAAAAAAACAAAAACCTTATGCTCACACAACTATCCACCGTCAAAGCCCGTCTCCTCATTGGCGACACCGCTTCCGACGACATTCTCACCAACGCCATCGCCGCGTACAGCGAGCGTTTCGATCGCGAGTGCAATCGCAAACTCGCGCGCCAGGTCAACGTCACCGAAGAATTTCCTGCCGATCAATTGGAAATTTGCCCGGCAAGTTGGCCGCTCGAATCCGTTTCCAGCTTCGAGCTCAAATCGAACGAAACCGACGGCTGGCAAACCGTCACGCCCGCGCCGAATTATCTGTTGCGCAACGCGTGCGTTGTTTCGCTCATCAGCGCATTCGGCTCGCGCTTTCAACAAGCGCGCGTGACCTATACCGGCGGCTACGTTTTGCCCGGCACAACACCCGGCGCAGGTCAAACCGCGTTACCGGCCGACCTCGAACAAGCCTGCGTCGAGCAGGTTTGTTACTGGTATCAGAACCGTACGACCCTCGGCGTCCTCAGCATCACCGTCGGCGCCGGCTCGGGCGCGCATGTTCCCGAAACGGATTTGCTACCCGGCGTAACCGCAGTCCTCACCAAATACAAACGCATGACCTTTGACCAATAAATAGAACGGACCGCGGACTTCAGTCCGCTTCACCGCGCGGGCGGAACCAGCGCTGGATATTTCAGCCCTTCCGAACCGTCGATGCTGAAGCGGACTAAAGTCCGCGCTCCGATCAAAAAACCAATTAACAACTGACAAACCTATGAACTTAATTCCAGCACCCATCAAAAACTTCTTTCGTTCAAAAACTAAATCCACCGCCGCCGTCACCGCCGCCGAATGGCTGCGAGGCGATGACCTCGATCTACCGCGAAACAAATTTGTCGCGCCGTATCTTCAATCGGCGTGGATCTACGTCGCCGTCAGCGTCCTCGCTGAAACCGTCGGGCACATTCCCTTCCGCATTTCGCGCGGACGCCGCCAGGGCGAAGAACTCATCGAAAGCGGTCCCGTCGTCGACCTCTTTCGTCAACCGGCCCACGGCATCACGCGCACGCTGTTCTGGCAAACGATCATTTCGTGGGAAGCGTTGCGCGGCGAATTTTTCGTCGTCCCGCTCGACGAAAACAATCGCGTCGTGCGCATCGGTCGCGGCGCGCAACCCAAACAATTGCTGATGCTCAACCCCGATCATCTGCACCACATTGTGCGCGGCAACGAACTCATCGGCTGGCGTTACAACGCGCCGGAGAACGTTTCCAACATGCCGGCGCAATT
>JAICXV010000384.1 GCA_025934545.1 Verrucomicrobiia bacterium | reverse complement strand
TGAGCGCGTAGCCGGCGTTGGCAGCGGAGCCGATTGCGCCGGCCAAAAGTGGACGGGCTTTTTCGGGCCAGAATTCCATGACGAGCGCGACTCCCAGGGCCCATTCGCCGCCCATGCCGACGGCGGAAAGAAATCGGAGCGCGCCAAGTTGATAGGGATCCTTTGCGAAGTAGCACAGGCCGGTGAAAATAGAGTAAGTGAGAATGCTCCAGGTCATGGTGCGCACGCGGCCGTAACGATCGCCAAGCCATCCGAAAACGAAACCGCCGAGCGCGGCGCCAATGAGAAAGAGCGCGGTGATGTAGCCAAAGTATTGGCCGATGATCGCGTCGTCCGTTGTTTGCAGCAGGTCTTGCAATGCGGGACGACCGGCGAGCGGGAAAACGGCTTGTTCCAATCCGTCGAACATCCAACCGAAAAATGCGGCAGCAAGAACGAGCCATTTTTCGCGATTCGACGCGAGCGTGGCCGCAGGTATGGCCGATTCGGCGACGGAGGAACTTGGCATTGGCAAATGTTTTAACGCAAACGCGCAAGGATGCAAAGGCGCAAGAAACCGAAATGGGTGGATGAAGGCGTTGAGATTATAAATTACAATTCGTTGGGCCTTTCGGCGAGAGGGAATTAAGCATTCGCCTCATTGTCAATCGAAAGTGGATTTAATTGGATTAATAAGATGAAAACAGGGGCTGGTTGGTTGGCTTTTGAGCGATGCGGCGTTGCGCAACGAGCGTTTCTTATTTTGATGGTTGTCTTCGGGTTTTCCGCGTGGGGACAAACGAATGCCAATTATTGGACGAACGCCACAACTGGGAAATGGGAGAGCTCCAATTCGTGGTCGGCCGGAGCACCTCCAAATGTCTCGCAGGCTGCGATTGTGTCGCAGTTTCCGATTAATGCGAATGTGACAATTGATTCAACGACGGCGCAGCTTGCGCCTCAGTCGTTGACAGTCGGAGGCATTGAATTGCTGCCGGGAAATACACTCGTGTTTAGTAATTCCGTAAACGGCTTGCCGTTGCAGGCGACGAATCAATTATCGATGCCCGCTGGAGGGTTGTTTGATCAACAAGTGGGCACCGCAATTTTTCCGTTTTTCGATTTTGGCGGCGGCAGTTGCCATTTGCGGACAGGAAATATGTTCTTCGGCACGGTTCAAATCGCACAGCAAACGGGAGGCGGGGCGCAATTTGTGCAGGATGCCGGAACCAACCATATCGGCGCTCTTAATATGGGAATCGGTGGATCCGAATACGATTTGAACGGCGGAGTTCTTTTTACTGGAAGCACAATAGTCATGGCTTATCGCGAAGCAGGCGCGTTTCAGCAGAATGGCGGCACGCACATGGTCACGAATAGTCTAACTATTCAGGGTTGCGCCGGTCATGATTGCAATGGCGCGTATTACATTCTGACCAACGGCACGCTGTCGGCGCAATCGTTGGACATAGATGACAGCGGTGGCTGGTCTACGTTTTCGCAGAAGGGCGGGACGACGCTTATTTCAACAAGTGTTCAAGCGATTGGGCCGGCTGTCGCACGCGGAATTCTTGCGTTGGACTCCGGCTTTTTCGGTTGTTCTGATGTCGTCAATATTAACAACGGAATTACGGATATTGACCAATCGGGAGGGGTGTTCGTCGTTAGTAATGTTTTGCATTTTGCGGGTTACACGCCTGGCGAACAATCGCCCGGTTTGTTTATTAAACCGGGATTTGCTGATTTCAATTTTTCCGGCGGCACGCTTTGGGCGAATAACATTGAGATGAGCGCGAATTTCAATATTGGCAGCTCGACCGAGGCGGGACGCATTAGCAATCCCGGCTATTTCAAATTGGCTGGAACGATCAATATCAGTGACGCCAATGAGCAGCTTGGAACGTTGATCCTCGCGACCGATACCGCGACGAATATCCAGACGCAGTCGCCGATCGTAATTTCTGATTCTCTGATCAACTTCGCGGGCAGCAACGCCGTGCTGGCGTTTGCGCGGAGCGATTCCCAGACGTGGAGCAATGCGGCGTTGTTGGTGGTTTCGAATTGGAATGGGTCGACCAATGGCGATGGGACTGAACAATTGATATTCGGCTCGAATGCTTCGGGATTGACGGTGGCGCAGGTTGGTCAGATTCGATTTGTGAATCCCGTTGGTTTTGCACCGGGGACTTATGCTGCGAAGATATTGGCCACGGGCGAGGTGGTGGCGTCCGCGCCGACCGTTTCCGAAAGGTTGGTAGGTAACGGATTGGTGATGAGTTGGCCGGACAGCAGTTATGCGTTGCAGTTTGCGACGAATGTTTTGGGGCCGTGGACGAATGTTGCCAACGCCACTTCTCCTTACACGAATAACTTTGCGAATTTTCCGCAGGAGTTTTTCAGGTTGCAACGGTGACGAGATGAAAGGCGATTAGGACGAATATGGCTACTTGTGTTACGAAAGTGCCGGTGCCGTCCAAGCGCGTGCTTGGGCTCAATGTTCATAGTTTTACCGAGCCGGAATTGGAGGAATTGATTCTGCGCTCGGCGCGTGATCGGGATGGGTTTGTCGCGACGTATGCGACGGCATATTCGCTGGCGTCGACGCGCAGGAATCCGGCGTTTTGCCGGGCGCTCAATTCGTGTGACGTTTGTTATCCCGACGGATGGGGCGTCGCGTTTGCGAGTTTGTTGTTGGGAAATGGAACGATGCCGAAGACGACGGCGAACCGTTATTTTTTGCGGCTGTGCGATCGGGCGACGCGCGCGGGTTTGTCGATCGCGCTCGTGGGCGGCCGGCCCGGGGTGGCAGCAAAAGTGGCGAACAAGATTCGCGACATGAACGAAGCGGCCCAACTCTGGATCGTCGACGGATACAGTTTTGGCAATGAAGCGGACTTCGAGGATTTGCAGATGTTTCGGCCCAACTTATTGTTCATCGCGATGGGCCAGCCGAAACAGGAGAGCGTCGCGCTGGAGTTGCGGAAAATGTTGCCGGGGGCGGTCATTGTCTGCGTTGGCGGCTTGTTCGATTTCGTTGCCGGCGCGGTCCCGCGATGTCCGGAATCGGTGCGGTCAGCCGGGATGGAATGGGCCTTCCGGCTGGTGACCAGGCCGCAGCAGGTGTGGCGACGATATGTGATTGGGTTGCCGAAGTTGGGCGCGATGGTGGCAGTCGAGCGCGTAAAGAAAGTCGTTCGAACCCGGTGAGCCGCGCGCGACTAGGGCATGGATAGGCGGTAAAACAGATTCGGGGAGGCCATTGAGTTTGTCGCTTTATATAAATTGCCGCTCTTGGTGGGAGCCGGAGTGACTTTAGTCCAGGGCGCGCCGGAAATCGCGGTTGAGGCGTAGAGGTTGTAGCTGGACCAATTTGTGGTCCACGAGAAAATCATTTTGTTGCCAAGGGCCGTGCAGTTGAGCGTCGGCGCATCGAAGATGTGGATGTAGTGGTGCACTGCACTTTGCGCGTACCAGGTGGTAGCAGAGGTGTTGAGGACCGAAAGGGCATGGGATGCGACATGGCCGTTACCTGTATACATAGTGACGTGGTCGAGGTTGGCGATGTTGGTGTCGCCTTCCCAGTTCCAGCCGATGACGTCGCCAGGTTCCATCTCGGACAGCGAAGAAACTTCTTCCGCGTAGCAGCCACCGATGAGCACGGTATTCACCAACCGGGAAGCACCGGGCTCGCCATAGGTCGGTGGCGTGCGACTGGGAATGAAAAGACCGCCGCCCCAAAGGTTGGTTTGACGGCCAATGCAACAGGATACGAAATGCGCGCAGTCATCGCCGACGACATTGGTCGGGACGGGCGCACCCGGTCCGTAGTAAAACTGAGACCAGTTCGCCGGCACATTCCCGTTCGTCCAAAAATATCCATCCGCGACGACAAAAGCGGCGTAGTTGTTGGCGTAAGACACGGCCCGGGCGCGATCGTATTGGTTGGTCGAGCCGTTGGT
>JAICXV010000277.1 GCA_025934545.1 Verrucomicrobiia bacterium | reverse complement strand
TGGGACGGCAGTTCCTGGCAGCCAAGCACCGGTTTTGAAAACATCGGCGGTAACGCTGTCAATGAGCCCGGCATTTGTTCGTGGGGACCGAACCGCTTGGACGTTTTCTATCGAGGCGCCGACAACGCGTTGCACCATTACTGGTTTAATGGAACTTGGAACGGCCCTGAAAATCTCGGTGGCGTGTTGACCGGCGGTGTTGCTGCCGTGTCGTGGGGTTCTGGACGCATTGACGTCGTTGCCCGTGGTGGTTCCAATCACATTTATCACAAGTATTATATCAGCGGCCAAGGTTGGTTGCCGAGCGGCGGTTTTGAAGATCTCGGTGGGACCGCCACTTCCGCACCCGGTATTTCTTCGTGGGGCGCTGGTCGTCTGGATGTGTTCTGTCGCGGAACCGACAATGCGCTGTGGCACAATTGGTACGACAGTGGCACGTGGAACAGCTGGCAGAGCCTCGGCGGCGGGCTGGAATAATAGTTCGACATACTGATTCGCATCGCCCTCTTCCGTTTTGGGAGAGGGCGATTTTCTTTTATTCGGTCGCATTCGCAACCGCAGCTTTCGGGCGAAATTTTCTTCGAAATCAAATTTATGCACTTGACAATTTTGCGGCGTTTTCACATTGTCAGCGCATCCCAAGAAACTGCGGTTGTGTCCCCGCTGTTTATGACCAAAACACAGGTGGATTGTATCCACTTAAACCGGCGCTTCAACAAAGTGCCCACGGCAGAAAGCAGTTATGACCGCGTTTCGAAATCGAAAATTCCGAATGCAATTCGGAGTGGTATTCACGGTGATTTCGTTCAGGTCGCTTCTACGGTGAACCATTGATCTATCTCATCGTGCCGAACCAAGACGATTGACAATTTCCTTCAAACACCCAGTTGCAAATCGCGCCTCACCGGCGCAACGAAAAGTAGAAAGACCAAACCAATGACCAAATCGACTGATCTAAAGTCCCCATTCTGGCGAACGCTCATGGCGTCGGCCGCAGTTCTGGGACTCGTTACCACCACACACGCGCGAATGACAGGTATCGACGTGTCATCATTCCAAGGCGCTCCGAGTTGGAGCAGCATCCATAGTTGCGGCTGGGGATTCGGCATCGCGAAAGCGACCGAAGGCCAGACCGTCAATGACGCAGACTTTAGTTACAACATGAGCAACGGTAAAGCGAACGGCGTGTTAATGGGGGCCTATCATTTCGCTCATCCCGAATCGCACTCGCCTTCGACTGAATCCAGTCACTTCTGGAGTGTTGCCGGCGGAACGCAATTGGCAGACGGCAAGACCGTTTCGCCGACGTTGGACTTCGAAGTGTTCAGCGGCGTGGTTGGCGCGAGCAGTTATTCGGATTGGGCCAATCAATGGTTCAACGACATCCTGAACGACCTCGGCGGTAAACAATCGCAACCCATCCTATATGTCAGCGCCTGTAATGCCGCTAACTTCAACAACACGGTTGATGCTTGGGCCCCCTGGATCGCCGACTACAATGGCCAGGATCCTCAAAGCGGCACGCCATGGAGCGTTTGCACCAGCGGCAACATTTGGGGTGGCTGGACGATGTGGCAATACAGCAGCAGCGGTTCTGTTTGCGGTGTGAGCGGCAGTTGCGATGTCGACGTTTACAATGGCACCAGCACGCAATTCACCTCGCAGTTGCTGATCTCGACTCCGGGCAGTGGCGGAACGACAACCTGGTCATCCGTCAACGGCGGCCCGATCCAGATGAACACTGATGGAACGTTGGAAATTTTCGGCGTCCAGGGCACTACGGCACAGCATGAGCATCAGAATTCGCCGAATGGTAGTTGGACTGCGCTGTCGGCTATGGGCGGAATCAGCACCATTGCCAATATCGGCACTGTTCGCAATAACGATGGCCGCCTGGAAGTCTTCGGATATAACACCGCCAACAATACCGTTTACCATCAATATCAGACTGCCCCACACATGGGCTTCACGACCTGGTTCCAGATGGGCAACAGCACTGGTGTGACAAATTACGTTGCCGTCACGAATCTCGACGGTCGCGCGGAAGTGTTCGGCATCAAAGGCGGAACTGTCTGGCATGATTATCAGACCGCTGCTGGCCAGGGTTGGAACGGTTGGGGTAGCCATGGTGGCGTTGTGAAAGCGGGCTATACAGTCGCTCGTAACGGCGACGGTCGGCTCGAAATCTTCGGTGTCGGAACCGACGGCGCGGTCTGGCACGATTACCAAACCGCCGCCGGCCTCAGCTGGAACGGCTGGGTCAGCATGGGTGGCGCAACGATGGATGGAAACATCGCGGCGGCCAACGGCGCTGACGGTCGGCTCGAATTGTATGCCTGCCACAGTGACGGTCATATCTGGCACAACTTCCAAGTTAAAAACGGCGGCGGCGCATGGAATGGTTGGGGCGATACCGGCGTTCCCGGCACGGCCGGTCGCGGTGGCATGTGCATCGGCATCAATCTCGATGGACGTCTTGAAGTGTTCTGCAGCACGACTGCCGGTGTAGTCTGGCATCGTTATCAAAACACGAGAAACGGCTCCTGGACGCCATGGTATCAACTTGGCGGCAGCGCCTATGATCAGCACCTGTTCTGCGCAAATAACCAAAATGGCGCATTGCAGGTCTTCGCAATCAACAGCAGTGACAATGCTATCTGGACGAATTTCCAGAGCACGCCCGGCGGCGGTTGGAACGGATTTTTCAGCATGGGCAATGCTGGAATTAAGTTCTATTTCGGCCAGCCCTAAACTAATTCGTACCTAACCAACTCGCGCCCGCGCGGACCAACAACCCGCGCGGGCGTTTTTTTGCAGTTTGTTGGCAATCACACTTTAGGTTGAAGCGCCGATTCGCTATTGTTAGAGGCAAAACTTGCCTGGCTCTCTTTCAAAATCGACCGTTATTCGCCCGCCCTGGAAGGATTTCGTTCCCGGTGCGTTGATATTTTGCGCGGTCATCCTGATTTTTTGGCCGGTTTATTCCGCCGGATTTATTTGGGACGACAACGTGATGTTGACCGGTTCGCCGCTAATGCGCGGGCCATTGTGGGCGATCTGGACGGGAGCTTCGGGTGTCGATTATTTCCCCATCACGTATTCAAGTCTGTGGATCGAATGGCATCTGTGGGGAATGAATCCGTTCGGTTATCATGTGACGAACGTGTTATTGCACGCAGCCAGTTGCGTCGTGCTTTGGCGGGTTTTCGTGCGACTCAAATTTCCGATGGCGTGGCTCGCGGCGCTGCTGTTTGCGGTGCATCCGGTGAACGTTGAATCGGTGGCATGGGTTGCTGAGCGCAAGAATGTGCTGACGATGTTTTTTTATGCGCTGACGGCGTGGGCGTTTGTAAGGTTCCTGCAAAGCACAGAACGAAAGTGGTATTTCATTTCCCTGGTGTCGTTTTTATTGTCGTTGCTGGCCAAGCCGGCGGCGGTCGCATGGCCCTTGGTCGCGTTCGGGATTGTTTGGTTTTCTGCGAAAAACATTGGACCGCGCGGCGCGACTTTTTCGGTGAGAAAAGTTGTCGGCTGGATTGCGCCGTTCGTGTTGATCGGAGTGGTGCTCGCGGGGGTGACGGTGTGGTGCCAATATCATTTCGCGATTAAGGGCGACGCAGTTTATGAACGTGATTTTTTGACCCGCGTGGCGACTGCGGGGATGGCGGTTTGGTTTTACCTAGGCAAAGCTTTGGTTCCGTGGTCGCTGTCGTTTGTGTATCCAATGTGGGCTGTCGTGCCGCTTTCGTTCGTCTATTTTCTGCCAATCATCGGGCTCGGTTTGTTGATGGTGGTGTCGTGGGTGTTTCGAAAAAGTTGGGGCCGCGTCGCTTTGTTTGCGCTAGCCTATTTTGTTTTGTTGCTCGCTCCGGTCCTTGGGATTTTTAAAATTTCGTTCCAACGCTATTCGTACTTCGCCGATCACTGGCAATATTTTGCGCTGCCCGCGGTGACTGTTTTGATCGCGGTGGTCATAAAGCGGATTCCTTATTCTCGAATCATCGGGGTGGCGCTTGTCATTCTATTCGGATGCCTTTCGTTCAAGCAGGCGCAAATTTACCATGATAGCGAAACGATTTGGGCCGACACGTTGCGCAAGAATCCCGATTCGTGGGTGGCGTTGGGCGGGCTTGGCCTCGAACGGTTCAAAGAAGGACGAATGGAGGAAGGAATCGCGTTGTGTGAAAAGTCGCTAAAAATCCATCCGTATCAAGGCGAGTCGCACGCCAATCTCGGCATGGCTTTGCTGCGCGTCGGCCGTGTTGACGAGGGGATTCAACACTTACGCGACGCTATTCGGATTGAACCCGATTACGTCCCGACCTATTGCAACCTTGCAGAAGCGGTCCAGGCCCAAGGCAAGTTGGATGAAGCAATTGCTTTGTATCGCGAGGCGATTCGGCGCGGGCCGGAAGTTCCCCTGCCTTATAACGCGCTGGGTTCTATTTTTGCGCAACAGCGCCGGAACGATGAAGCGCTTGAGCTGTTTCGCAAGGCGGTGGCGCTCTGGCCAGATTACGCGAACGCGTTGTCAAATCTCGGCGCTATCTTGACCACTTTAGGCAAGCCACAGGATGGAGTCGCCTTTCTGGAAAAATCCGTCGCGCTCGACCCAAATTATGCTCCGGCGCACGCCAATCTCGGCAACGCGTTACTCGACTTGAAACAGGTGGAGAAGGCGCGCGAACAATTTGAAGCCGCGATACGGCTTGATCCAGAATTGATGCCGGCAAAGTATGGGCTGGCGGATTGTTTGAAGTTGGCGGGCG
>JAICXV010000078.1 GCA_025934545.1 Verrucomicrobiia bacterium | reverse complement strand
CGACGTGCGATGCCAAAAGTTTTCGGCTCAAGAAGGCGGCTGCCGAAGAAAAGTCAGTGACCGACTTTGCGCTCTGGGGCGGGCTCGTTCCCGGCAATCTCGACAAACTCGAAGCACTCGCGAAATGCGGCGTGATTGGCTTCAAAGCGTTCATGAGCAATAGCGGCATCGACGACTTTTCCAGTGTCGACGACAAAACGCTTCGCGCCGGAATGAAAATCGCCGCGAAACTAAAATTGCCCGTCGCCGTCCATGCTGAAAGCGATACGATGACGGCGCAGCTTGCCCAAAAAGCCATCGCCGAAGGACGCACGAGCATTCGCGATTATTTAAACTCACGTCCGATCCAGGCCGAACTCGAAGCGATCCGCCGCGCCATCAACCTTGCGGCCGAAACCGGCTGCGCGCTTCATGTCGTCCATGTCAGTTCCGCCGCCGGTGTGCAACTGATTACGGCAGCCCACAACCACGGCGTCAATGTCACTTGCGAAACGTGTCCGCATTATCTGGTGCTTGCCGACGAAGACGTCGAACAACTCGGTGCGGTCGCCAAATGCGCGCCGCCATTGCGGAGCAAAGCCGAGCAACAAAAACTTTGGAGCGAAGTTTTGGCGGCGAACGTTTTGACGATCGGTTCCGATCATTCGCCAGCGCCGCGCAAGATGAAGACCTCCAAAAACTTTTTCAAAGTTTGGGGCGGTATCTCCGGCGTTCAACACATGCTGGCTCTTCTTCTTTCTGAAATCCCGAAGGGATTTAATCAGTCAGCCCACGGTTGCGCAGCTACCCTGGGGACGAATCCGACTCCGAAGAACATCAACCCTGAAAGGGTTGAATCATTGATGATGCGAATTTCCGCGCTAACATCTGCCAACGTCGCGACCCGCTTCAACCTTCCGAAATCCAAAGGCCGCATCGAAATCGGTTCCGACGCTGACCTTGCTCTGATCAACTTGAACGCCCCACATGCCATCAGTAAACAAGAACTGCTCTATCGCCACAAACAAAGCCCGTACATCGGCCGGCGATTGAAAGCCAATGTCGAACGCACGATTCGTCGCGGCGAGACCATTTTCGCCGACGGCAAAATCATCGCCAAAACCCGTGGCATTCTGATAAAACCAACAACCACTAAATAACGAACAACCAATTATGACTGACCTTTTTGGCCAAACCCGCGACGTCGTAAAAGATCGCTATGCCCTCCGCACACCCAGCGGCTTCGTTCCGAGCGTGCTGCCCGGATGGCGCAACGTCGTTCCCATCGTCCAGATTTCGCCCGGCATGGGCGCTGACTTCGCGCAGATCCAAATCACTTTCGACAAAAACGGCGAAGGCCGCGGCAACACCGGCGCGAACCAATATCTCGTTTACGTTCTCGAAGGAAAATGTGTCGCGAACCTGGCTGGAAAAAAACACAGCCTGCGCGTTGGCAGCTACGCCTATGTTCCGTCGCAAACCGATTTCCATTTCGCGCAGGCGAACGCCGGCACGAAACTTTTAATTTTCGAAAAGAAATTTGTCGCCCTCGCCGGCTACGAAAAACCAGCGGTCCTCGTCGGTCACGAGAGTGATATTCAAGGCCAACCGTTCCTCGGCAACAAAGACGCGCGCCTGCAAGTGCTTTTGCCGGACCATCCGAGCTTCGACATGGCGGTGAACATTTTCACGTATCAACCGGGCGCGACCCTTCCGTTCGTTGAAGTGCACATTATGGAACACGGCCTCGTGATGTTGAAAGGGCAGGGGGTCTACCGCCTTGATGCCGATTGGTATCCGGTGCGCGAAGGCGACGTTATCTGGATGGCGCCCTACTGCCCCCAATGGTTCGTCGCCATGGGCACCACGCCGGCAAGCTACATATATTATAAGGACGTCAACCGCGCTGCTTTGCCCTCCTAACTTGGTAGGGCGAGGCTCCCGCCGAGCCCTTGCGCCCCGACGCAACGAGTTAGAAAGGCTCGGCGGGAGCCGAGCCCTACCAGATTCTCATGATGACCATCGACATTAAACGGCTACAAAAAGAAATCGACGACCTCTCGTTGATTTCCGAAGCCACGCCACCGGTGGTGACGCGCGTCCTCTATTCTGAAGCCGACATGAAGGGGCGCGGGTTCGTGAAAAATCTTTTCCGCGAAGCCGGTCTGACTGTCCGTGAAGACGCCGTCGGCAATACTTTTGCCCGCTGGGAAGGCAAAGACAAAACCGCCGCGCCGATCGCCACTGGATCGCATATCGATGCCATTCCGAACGCTGGTAAGTACGATGGCGTCGTCGGCGTCCTCGGTGCGCTCGAAGCTGTTCGCGCCTTGAAAGCGAGCGGCTTTCAACCCCTACGTTCCATCGACATTATCATTTTCACCGCCGAAGAGCCGACGCGATTTGGCATTGGTTGCTTGGGCAGCCGCTTGCTCGCCGGGACGATGTCAGGGGAGAAGGTCGCAAACCTAAAAGATCGCGAGGGTCGAACGTTAGATTCACTTCGCCAACAAGCCCATTTCCCGACGAGCAATCCGTTGGATGTGCGTCTGCCAAAAAATGCGTACGCCGCCTTCATCGAACTACACATCGAGCAAGGCCCTATTTTGGAAGAGCGCAACGTCGATATCGGCATCGTCGAAAAAATCGCCGCGCCCAGTTCCCTTAAAATGAAACTGACCGGTGTCGGGGGTCATGCCGGCGCCGTGCTCATGCCGGACCGCCATGACGCGGGGCTCGCTGGAGCCGAGATCGCGTTAGCCGTCGAACGCGCGGCCAAGACCAGCGGAAGCCCTGACACAGTTGGCACAACTGGCGTGTTTCGGATCGAACCCGGCGCAGTTAACAGCGTGCCGTGCCTCGCGAACCTCGAAATCGATTTGCGCGATACCAATGTGAAAACGCGCGACGCGGCCTTGATCCAAATTGAAACCGCCGCCAAAGAAATCTGCCAGCGCCGCGGAGTCGCCCTCGAAGTAGAACGCGTCAATGTCGATGCGCCGGCCATTTGCGATCAAAAATTGGTGGAGCTGGTTGAAGCGGTTTGCCAACAGCAAAAAGTGTCGTGCATGCGCATGATCAGCCGCGCCTATCACGATTCTCTTTTCATGGCGCAACTGGCTCCGACGACCATGGTTTTTATTCCTTGCCACAAAGGATACAGCCATCGACCCGACGAATTTTCGAGTCAAACGCAGATTGAAAAAGGAGTCGTCGTACTGGGGTTGGCGCTTGAGAAGCTCTCAGCACCCTGATGGGACTTTCCTTTGTTTATTTTATAAGTGTTTCACCTATGCCCCCACTACGACATTTGCCGCAGGTTTCTCGCAAAGCCCCCCTGATTGTCGGCTATAGGGGGTTCTGGTTTGCTGTGCGGCATGATTTCAGCCGATAATACCGCCTCCAAAGTGAAAACAAAACCCAGTAACAAAGAACCCCAAGCCCAGGCTGCC
This sequence comes from Verrucomicrobiia bacterium, assembly GCA_025934545.1. Lineage (GTDB taxonomy): Bacteria > Verrucomicrobiota > Verrucomicrobiia > Limisphaerales > Palsa-1400 > JAICXV01. Next base: position 4,350 of record JAICXV010000078.1, on the reverse strand, counting down.
AGCCCGGCGAAAGGAATTATGGCTACTGCCAAAAAGAACCCCACACGCGTTCTCATTGTTGACGATCATCCGCTCCTGCGCCGTGGCGTCGGACAGCTGATCAATAACGAAAAAGACATGACTGTCTGTGGCGAAGCCGAAGACGCTCACAAAGCGCTGACCGCTATTCAAGACAGCAAGCCGGATATCGCTGTCATCGATATTTCCTTGGGCGGCACCAGCGGTATCGAATTGCTCAAAAACATCAAAGTGCGCTGGCCAAAATTGCTGGTCCTGGTTCTTTCCATGCATGACGAAGCCGTCTATGCCCAGCGCGCCCTCCGCGCCGGCGCCGCCGGTTACATCATGAAACAAGAAGCGACCGAGCGCGTGCTTGTCGCTATCCGCAAAATTTTAAGCGGCGAAGTTTACCTCAGCGAACGTCTCGGCAACCGCATGCTCAATACATTGGTTGGCGGCCGCGCCTCGTTGAGCGGTTCACCGATCGAAGAACTGAGCGACCGCGAGCTCGAAGTTTTTGGTCTGATTGGGCAGGGTCACGGCACCCGTCCGATTGCTGAGAAATTGCATCTCAGTGTCAAAACAATTGAATCCCATCGTGCCCACATCAAAGAAAAGCTCGGCCTGAAAAACGCCACTGAACTTGTGCATCATGCCATCCAGTGGGTCCAGAGCGAAAGCCTCGGTTAATTGTTGTTAAGTGTTTGTCGAAACGCCCGCCATGCAAATGGCGGGCGTTTTTATTTTCTATCGAAGGCGAGTGACAACATAAAATCGGGACACCTAAGCGCATTGCCAATTCCCCCGATATGACACACGGCAGCGTCCCGCATTGTCCTGTTTTGCTTCGCGCTTAGTTTTTTGCATGAAAAACATTCTCAAACTCTCCTTAGTTTCGCTCTGTGCATCCGGGGCGGTATTGGGCACGACGCAGTTGGCGCAGGCCAACCACGATCGATCGGCGAGCAAAGACTCGGACAAACAACTGGTGATTTCTGAACCGGCCGGCGCCGGCTTGAGCAGCAGCACCGAAACATCGTTCGGCGGTGCAACTATCCGGACGAGCAATTTGATTGGCGAGAAGGTTGTCGATTCCGCCGGTCATAAATGCGGCAAGGTTGCCGACGCATTAATCGATCTGCAAAGCGGCCGTCTTGCCTTTCTTATTATCGACACGCACGGTGGCCGTCAGGTGGCCGTTCCGGGCGATCAATTGCGTCCGCAGGACAATGAAGTGATGCTCAACATCAATCATGAGCGTCTGATGTCCGCGCCGACGTTCAGCGCTTCGAACATAAACGACCCGTCATGGGCCAGCCAGGTGTATAGCTTCTACGGCGAATCAAGTCCGTGGCAAGGTGGCCAGGTTGCGATGTCGTCGCCAAGTTATCAATCGTATCAATCGTCGCCAAGTTATCAAAGCGGCACGAGCTATCAAAGCAGTGGCACGACCTACCAAAGCGGCAGCACTTATCAAAATAGTGGATACCGCAATGGTAGTTTCTTTGAAGCTTCCGGCGCAGCCACTGGACCCGGTCTCGTAACCGGACGCGACCAGGATTGCCAGGCTGATTGCATCCTGCACAAATATCAGGCGGGCAAAGGTTCGGCCTGGGCGACTGATGAACATTATTGGAACAACGTTCCGTCGGACCGTCTCTATGCGCAGTATCCGTCGGGCGGTTCCTTCAATAATAACAGCTACAGCAGCTACAGCTACAATGCTCCGAGTTCGAGCTCAAGCTGGAGCAGCTATCAATCACAACCAACGGCGAGCTACGGCAGTTCGTCCAGTGTGATCAATGAATCCGCGGGCGCATCGTCCTCGATGCATCTGTATCGTTCTCGTGACCTGATCGGCATGCATGTGCGCGCTTCGGGCGGACAAGATCTCGGTGAAATCCGCGACGTGGTTCTCGACTTGAACTCGGGCCGTATCGCCTATGCGGTGTTGGTGCCGACCGGTGGTCAATTCGGTGGTAAGTATCTGGCGATTCCGCCGTCCGCATTCAATCGCACTGGTGGCGATCAACATGTGCTGACATTAAGCATGGACGCCAACCAATTGAACAATGCGCCGAGCTTCGAAGCAAACAATTGGCCGCAACCGCAGAACCAAACGTTCATCGGCGAAGTTTATAACTTCTACCATGTCTCGCCTTATTGGCAGAGCAGTGGCCAGGGCAATTGGCAGAATGACAATCGCAGAATGCATCATCACGAAGGAACCGGATCAGACCTGAATAACAACAGTCAGGGTTATAACAATGAGCGCAGCAGCCAGGGTTATAACAACCAGAACTCGAGCACGTCCGGAACTATTCAAGGCAGCTCGACCACTGATGAGCAAAACCTGAACAATCAGTCGTCGCAGGGCAGCATTCAAAATCAAGGTTCGAGTTCTGACCAAAATCAGAACCTGAACAATCAGAATCAAAATCAGAATGAGCCCGTGAAAGAACCATCCGGCGCCGAACAAAAAGGCGCGGAACATCATGATAGCGCGGCGAACCTGAACAGCGACCAGAGCGCAGCGGGTGCGTCGAGTTCAGCCAGCGTGAGCGATTCGAGCGACAAATCGTCATCGAGCAGCAGCGGCCTTCAATCCAGCGATGAGCAATTGAAGAAGGGTGCCGAACGTCAGACGGACTCGATCAAAGAGCCAGCCGGCGCGGAACCACAATCGTCTGCGACACAATCCGGAACGTCCGGTGCGCAGTCGTCAACTGAACTGAAGAGCAGCCAAGATCAGCAGGGCACAGCTACTCAGGAAAGCGCGGGCGCCAATACGTCGTCATCTAAGGACCAAAGCAGCCCGTCGAGCACGAGCACGTCTACTGATCAAAGCGCAACGCAATCCGGCCAATCGAGCGCGAGCCCGAGCACCCCGGATCAAACGTCCACTTCGACCAGCACGCAGACCAGCACTGATCAGAGTTCGAACCAGGGTTTGATCGAAAAAGTTCGCAGCACCTTGAAGAGCGACAGCACGTTGAGCCCGATCAGCAGCCAGGTGCAAGTGCAGGACCAAAGTGGCAAGATTGCGTTGAGCGGCACAGTCAAGAGCGAAGCCGAAAAACAACAAGTTGTTTCGAAGGCTGAAGAAATCGCCGGCAGCGGAAACGTGATCGACAATCTTCAAGTGAAGTCTGACAGCAATCCATAAGCTGCCTTGAAGAACGAAAGTAATTGTTAGTGCACACCAGCCCCGGCCGTAAAAAGGCCGGGGCTGATTTTTTCGCTTAAAGCAGTCGAGCGATTGGACAAATGGCCCCGTTGATGGGAACGTAAAGAGGGACAGTATTCGTAACCAAGTTGCTCAAGGAGGCGGTAATGAGCAAAACGATTTTTTGTGTTACTTCGACGGAATTTCAGGCTGAGTCTATACTCAACGAACTTCGAGTTGCCGCGCTGCAAGACAGTGACTTTTCGATTCTGCTCGCCGACAAGACCCGGGCGATTGTTCGTGGGGTGACGGGAACCGTCGCGACTGACACGGCGGTGGGATGGTTGCCGCAAGTTGAGTCGATCACCATTTCCAGCACCGGCGCGTTTATCGCCAGCGGGTTGCTGGCGACGGCGGTAAGCGAAGCGGCGGCGGGCAGTCACAAAGGAGCGATTGCGCGCGCATTGACTGGTTTGGGAATCGACAGTGAACAGGCCGAAATTTTTGAGGATAAATTACGGGCCGGCAAAGTATTGCTCGCAGTGCAAACTCAAACCGACGAACAAGCGCATATCGTCCATAAGGTTTTCGATAGCGCGGAAGCCGAAAACATCGTTGCGACAGGCGAACCGACTCCCGTCGAAGCCGCGCCGCATTTACGCGAGGAAAAATGGGAGAAGTGGTGACGGGCAGATTTCGTTAAGAGTTGTCACTTATATTGTACTGTCGAATCTTGACATCGGGGGTCCGACTGAGGGTAAACTCGCGGGAACCTCAAATGGTCGCGGGTGCAAAAAACATTCTTTACGCCGAAGACGATCCGAACGATGTCTTGATCTTCAAGAGGATGTTCCAACGCGCGACGTTGCCGTATCAAATCAACACCGTCTCCGACGGCCAGGCCGCGATTGATTGGCTGGCCGGCAAGGGAGAATTTCAAGATCGTCAGAAATTCCCAATGCCGGACATCCTCATGCTCGATTTAAAAATGCCGAAGAAAACCGGTTTCGATGTGCTGCAGTGGGTGCGCAGCAAACCGGAATTCGAAAAACTGGTGGTGATTGTTTTGAGTTCCTCCGACCATCCCGGCGATGTCAAACGCGCTTATGATCTCGGCGCGACGACTTATCTGATGAAATCACATTCGCTTAGGGAATTGATTGAGTATCTGCAGCAGCCGGCCT
>JAICXV010000230.1 GCA_025934545.1 Verrucomicrobiia bacterium | reverse complement strand
CCATGCGCTTTCGCCGCCGCACTCAATCCGTGTGCGGCCTGCACGCCTGCGGAATGCGCTTCGCCTTTGTCGTCGATGAATACGCGCATGAAATGACGACGGTCACCGTGATTCACGAGGGTTTGCGCCAGTTTCACCATGTGCGTTAGCGGCACGCGCGCTTTCGCATTTTGCATCCGCAACAACGCTGGCCAAACCAATAACGAAAATGTTACCAGCGCCGACACCGGATTGCCGGGCAGACCAAAAAGATATTTGCCATCGAGCGACCCGAACACGAACGGCTTGCCCGGTCTTACCGCTACCTTCCAAAAATCCAGTTTGCCGGAAAGCTGCGCAAACGCCGCTTTCACAAAATCAAATTCGCCGACCGACACACCGCCGCTCGTCAAGACGACGTCGCATTCCTCGAACGCCTTGGCCAGCGCCGTGGTGGTCGCCTGCAAGTCATCGGGCACGAGCGGATATATTTTGACCACGCCACCGGCGCGTCTAACGAGCAATGAAAGTCCCGCGCGATTGCTCTCATAAATCTGTGCGCCGTTCAGTTGCTGTCCCGGTTCGCGCAGTTCGTTTCCGGTCGCGAGCAAACCGACGATGGGTTGGCGCGCGACCGGCACGGAATCAATTCCCAGCGCGGCCAGCAAACTGACTTTCGTCGCCGAAATCTTTTCGCCGGCCTGCAACACCGCCGTCCCCTGTTTCACGTCTTCACCGCGAAAGCGCACATTTTCCCATGCGGTGACTTTTTCGAACACAGCTACCGCGGTCTCACCGCGTGCCTTCGTGTCTTCCTGCATGACGACGGCATCCGCGCCTTTCGGCATTATTGAGCCGGTAAAAAGCCGCACGCACGTCTTGGGAGCGACTGCGCCCAAAAACATTTCGCCCGCCGCAATCTTGCCGACCACTTTGAGCGTCACTGTTGAAGTGGGACTCGCATTCGCCACATCAGCGGCCTGGACCGCGTAACCATCCATCGCCGAACTATCAAACGGCGGCAAATTGATCGGAGCAATGACAATCTCCGCGACAATCCGCTCGAAAGCGTCGGACAGCGGGACATACTCCGCCGAAATCGGCTGCACCGTCTGGAGGATTGTTTCGCGCGCTTCTTCGAGTGAGATCACGGACCAAATAAAGCACTGGCTGCGGCTTTGGTTCAAGTCACGATCTGCCCGAATTCATGACAAAAACGTCACAGCTAAATGTCTGAACCGTATTGCAATTAACGCACAGTTGCTTATACCTGCTTAAGCAGGCAAGACGCACCCACGAGTGCACATTCGCCAATGAAAGGTTTTCTCAACAAAGTCATCGTCCTCATCGTTGTTTTGGCGGTCGGCGGTGGTGTTTGGTGGTGGTTCTCGCGCGATGGCACAAAACTTTCCTTCACCACCACCACCGTCAAACGCGGTGACGTGGCCAACAGCATCGGCGCCACGGGCACGCTCGAACCGATCGAAGTCGTGGACGTTGGCGCGCAAGTCGCCGGGCGCGTGAGCATTTTCGGAAAAGATAAAAGCGGCAAAATCGTCGATTACGGTTCGCAAGTTGAAGAGGGCGCGTTGCTCGCAAAAATTGACGACTCGGTTTACGCCGCTGACCTTTCCGTCGCCAAAGCCGGCGAACTGAGCGCTGCCGCCAATCTCGAACAGATGCAGGCCAAGCTTGACCAGACCGCTGCCGAATGGGGTCGCGCGCAGGAACTGTTCAAAAACAAGTTAAGTTCGCAGGTCGATTACGACACGGCCAAGGCGAATTACGAAGTCGCCAAAGCAAATGTTTCGGTGGCCAAATCCGGTATCGCGCAGGCCAAAGCCGACCTCGAAAAAGCACAGCGCAATTTAGATTTCTGCACCATCAATTCACCGGTCAGCGGCGTTATCATTGATCGCCGTGTCAACGTCGGCCAAACTGTTGTCGCCAGTTTAAATGCGCCGAGCCTTTTCCTCATCGCACGCGACCTCACCAAAATGCAAATCTGGGCGTCGGTCAACGAAGCCGATGTCGGACGAATCAAAGCGGGCGTGCCGGTCACGTTCACGGTTGACGCCTTCGCGGGCCACGAGTTCCGCGGCACGGTTGGCAAAGTCCGCCTCAACGCGACCATGACGCAAAACGTCGTGCTCTACACTGTCGAGATCAACGTCGACAACACCGGGAAAATGTTGCTGCCCTACCTCACTGCGAACGTTCGTTTCATTCTTAGTGAGGAAAAAAACGCCTTGCTCGTTCCCAACTCCGCCCTGCGTTTTTCTCCGTCATCAACTGCGCAAGTGGCGCCTGAATCGCGCGGCCTCGTCAGCGAAGCACACGCAGAACCTGCGCCGCAAAGAGATGGCAAAAAATCCGCGCGCACCATTTGGATCAAATCTGGTGAGTTCATTCGCCCGATTGAAGTTTCCACCGGCATTTCCGACGGAGCTGACACATCGGTGACAAGCGATGCGCTGCGCGAAGGCGACGAAGTCGTTACGGGCGAAATCGCCGCCGCGAAAGTCGCCGTCAAGAATCCCTTCCTTCCACAATCCATCCGCCACCATTAACCCATGGACCTGATCCGGCTGGAAAATCTTTGTAAGAATTACCAGCGCGGGGACCTCGAGATTCCCGTGTTGCGTGGCGTGTCGCTGACCGTCAAGCGCGGCGAACTTGTGGCACTCGTTGGCGCAAGCGGCTCCGGCAAAAGCACGCTCATGAACATTCTCGGGTGTCTCGATCGCCCGACCTCCGGCAGCTACCAGTTCGCCGGCAAAGAGATTGCCTCCGTTTCCGCCGATGAACGCGCCAACCTGCGCAACTCCAAAATCGGGTTCGTCTTCCAGAACTTCAATCTGCTCCCGCGCACGAGCGCGCTCAACAACGTCCGCATGCCGCTCGACTATTCCCCGGCGCATCCCTCCGATGCCGACAGCAAACAACACTCCGAGCGCATGTTGCAAATTGTCGGACTGGCCGATCGCATGGACCACGAACCCGCCGCGCTTTCCGGCGGTCAACAACAACGTGTCGCCATCGCGCGTTCGCTCATCAATCGCCCCGAACTTCTTTTGGCCGACGAACCAACCGGCAATCTCGACTCGCACACCGCCGAAGAAGTGCTGCGCATGTTGCAACGTCTCAACGAAGAAGAAGGCCTGACGGTAATCATCGTGACTCACGACGAAGGCGTCGCACGCCACGTCAAACGCATCATTCGCATGAAAGACGGCGTGATTGTTGAAGAAGGCGCGCCCGCCAATTCATCTGCGAATAAGACTGATGCTGCAAAACTTCCCCCTCCGCCAAAATCGGCGTCGTTCGCCGATTTCAGCAGTCTCAAACACGCCGCCCGTACCGTCCGCATGTCCTTGGGTGCGCTTCGCCGCAACGTCATGCGTTCGGCTCTCACCTGTCTTGGCATCATCATTGGCGTTGCCGCGGTCATTGCCATGATGGAAATCGGCGGCGGCTCGTCCCACGCGATCCAACAAGCCATTGCCAGCCTTGGCGCGAGCGTCATTCAAATCGATTCCATCGATGTTTCGGTCGGCGGCGTCAGCACCGGCCGCGGCGGCAGCATGGATATGACCATCGATGACGCCGAGGCCCTTCGTCGCGAATGTGGCGCATTGCAAAACGTCGCTCCCAGCGTCGACTCCTGGGGACAGGTCGTTTCGGGAAACAAGAACTGGCGGCCCGGTCGCATCCTCGGTTCAACCCCGGATTATCTCGCTGTGCGCAACTGGCCCGTTGTCGAAGGCGAACCATTTACTTCGGACGACGTTCGCAGTTCCTCGGCTGTCTGTCTGATCGGCCAAACCGTCGCCGAAAAACTTTTTGGCAGCGACTCGCCCATCGGCAAGGAACTGCGCCTGCGTGGCGTCGCCTTGAAAGTCGTTGGCCTCCTCGCTCACAAAGGCGCGAACGTCATGGGCTCCGATCAGGATGACTTTTTGCTCGCGCCGCTCACCACCGTCAAATATCGCATCATGGGCGTGCGTCAGGCGACCCAACCCGGCGCTGCCACAACGACGACGACCTTCAGTCCGAGCCAAATTTATGTCGGCCAACAGCCGCCGCTCTATCCGCCTGCTTCACCCAATCAAGCCATCAACAACCCGCAAACAACCCGCTTTGCCGATCTCGATGACGTTTGGGTCGCTGCCGGTTCGCCGGACAACATTCCGCTCGCCATTAAACAAATCAGCGGCGTTCTTCGCGATCGTCACCACATCCAACCGGGCCATCTTGATGACTTCAGAATCCGCGATTGGACCGAAATGTCGCAAACGTTTGCCTCAACGAGTCGCGTTATGACGAACCTCCTCCTCGTCGTTGCCTTGATTTCGCTCATCGTCGGTGGCGTCGGCATCATGAACATCATGCTCGTGAGCGTTACCGAACGGACGCGCGAAATCGGCATCCGCATGGCCGTCGGCGCGCGGGCACGCGACATACTCCGCCAATTTCTTGTCGAAGCGCTCGTTCTCTGTCTAGCAGGCGGGCTCGCCGGGATTGTGCTGGGTCGCACAATTTCCATCATCGTCACCCACATTCTCCATTGGGCGACGATGACTTCCGTTCCCGCCATCGTAGCCGCCGTCGCGGTGTCAGCGAGCGTCGGCATCATCTTCGGCTATTACCCCGCGTGGAAAGCCTCGCGCCTGGATCCCATTCAAGCCCTCCGTTACGAATGAGCCCATGCGCCTGACCTACAAACGATGGATGGCAATCGCCGTAGGTTTCCTCTGCGCAATCGTTATCACTGCCGTCCTCTATAATCACAATCGTCTTACTGCCGCGACGACCATTCATGTCGGCGACACCAAAGACCAGGTTCGTGCAAAGCTCGGTAAACCGGCCGAAATTTTTCCGCTGGGGCGACAACTCTTTTTCGGCACGGCGGAAACCGAAACATGGGCGTATGGTGGCCCGTTCGAATTCGACCGCTGCTTTTCGCGCGAGTTCCCATGGTTCTACCCCATCAAATTCCGGTTGTTTGGTCCGAGCAAGAACGACATCGCCATCGAATTCAACTCCTCAAACAAAGTCATTAACGTCACTCTTCCCCATAAGTAATTACCCTCTGTGGTTTATCTTCCACTTTTTGCGCAATCTATTTAATGTTCCCGCCGATGAATTCTGAAAACCGCTCCGGGCTTCCATTCTGGCCGTTTGTAATCCTCGACATTCTTTTCCTCGGCGTCGCCATCACCATCT
>JAICXV010000064.1 GCA_025934545.1 Verrucomicrobiia bacterium | reverse complement strand
CGGCGAACCGGCTGGAGCGCAAATCAGTCCCAGCCCAAATATTCCGGCAGGATCCATCACACCGAGTAATCCGACGCAGCCTGGACCGGCGAGCACAGGCACTGCTGTGGGAACCCAAACACCGGCGTCCACAACGCCGCAAAACACGACGTTAGGACCGCAAGGAACATCCACATCAACGAGTGCGGCAACGCCAAATCAGGGAGTCATCAATCAAGCGCAGCAAGGTCAGACCGTATCGCCGCCACAACAGCGGGCACCGATGCAGCAACAAGCAGCGCCGAGCGCGCCCGCGCCGAAATAAAGGCGCCGAACTTTGACTAAAAAGAGCACGCCTTGAGAAGGCCGGCGACCAAGGCCTCGCCGGATTGCGCGGTGAATGGGCATTGGCCGGTAAACTTCGGTGATTGGAGCGCAGCGTACCCGCCCCGTTCGATTTCGTATTCGTCGGGAACGTACCCAATCGAACCATTGGAGTAACCAAGGATAAACAAATCGTCGGAATTAAATCGTTCGCGCAGATCGAGGCCGAATTTGATGAAGAGCTCCGATGGGTGGGCGGCGAAATAGGCGTCGCCGATGCGGAGCGCTTGAGTTTCCGCGATTACGGGTTTTGGCTGGCCAACGAGAGGCAAGGCTTCCTCAGACCATTCCACGCCGAATCTGGCCAGTGCGGCGACCGCTTTGGTTTCGCTACCACCGTAGCGTAAGGGCAGGCGATCGGGTTGGCCGACAGCGGCGCGGGCGAAACCCTTGAGCCAGTCGCGAGTGTCGCGAGTTTTTTGGCGATGGACGGCTTCTTCACGAACAGTCATGACTTCGCTACGCGTCCAGGCTCGTGTTGGCAGAGCCACTTCCGAACTTTGAAATGCAACGGTTGTATTCTTAAGTGGCTTCGCCGTGAGCCACGCTTCGAAAACAGCGGCGGTGATTTGCTTAGCCGGTTCGAAGCGAAGGTCGGTGCCGTTGAATTTGCGGAGGGTGTTGACGTCGCCAGCGGTGCCCTGAACGTAAAGAGCGATGGCACCGGAGAAGGCTTTGGCAAAACGGTCGACGACTTCGCCGGGCCAATCGCGGCTGATGGCGCGCAAATCCACTTCCATATGCGCGGTGCAATGGGAATGAAAATTGATCACGGCACTGACCGGCTCTTCTTTCGGTGATTCGATTTTCAGCACGCTCAATCGGGTGTCGACGGGCCCGCCTTCGCGAGCGCGATTGAAGGTCAGGCCGGTGATTTCGCTGTGGCCGATGCTGATGCGCGCAGGTTGTCGCTTTTTCCAGGCTTCGACAATTGCGTCGGCGCCTTGTTTAGCGGCGAATTGGAGGTATTCGGGATTCTGTTCGCCTGCGCCACGAATGAAGCCGGCGGTCGGCGCATTGTGCGTGTGCGAACAATTGACGCAAATCGATTCGGGCGCCAGGCCGGTTTGCGCCGCGGCTTGTTCACGGATCGATTTCGTAAACACGGCGTCGTTATACATCAAATCCATCGCCACGATGGCAACGGATTGATTGTTCGAGCCAGTAACAACGAGAGCGGTGGCGTTGATATCGTCGCGCACCCGTTCCCAATAGCGTTCCAGGTAATAACCGAGGCCGGCCAATTCGACTTTGGTCGTCGGCGTAATGACACGGCGGGCAACGCCAGCCTGGAAACCTGAACTTTTCACGATTCGAAAATCAATGTTCCAAAGCAGCGCGGCAAATGGAAATTAAATTCATCGACCGGCGACCACGCGGCCCAATGCGGATGGGAAAGGTCTTCGGCGCATTTAAAAAAATTCCCGCGCCATTGCTGACCGGCGAAAGGACCGAGCGGACCGGTGAATTTTTCCAGGACGGTGCGAGGCAGAAAGAAGCTTAGTTGCCACATTAGTGGCGTTGCGATTTCCGGCTCTACGATTTTGGGGAGAGAAGAACGGATTTGAATGGTGGTGCCGAGTTCGGGTGGAACTTTCGTCGCCTTTTTCAAACCGGTGTCTGTGCGCGTAGGGTCTTCGATATACCAGCAGAGATGCGCGCCGCCGGCGTTCATTTCCAGATTGAAGTAACCGCCGTCGGATCGGGGTTGGACGAAGAACTCCACGCAACTGTCTTTCCAAACTTCGCTGAGATATTCGGTGCGCACCGAGCGGACGTAGCGATCTTCAACGTTGTAGATGCCACAGATGCCGTCGTCCGTGTAGAGGAACCGCGCCGACACATGCGGGCGGTGATCGCTGCTTTCAGGTCGAAAATGATTTATCTCGACGATTTCCGCAGCGCTCCATGCCGGGTCGTCCCAACTTTTTCCAAGCGGCGGCGGGGACGGCCAGCGGGCGATTCGGTAGGTCATGGTTTGCTGTGGTGCAAAAACAAATAATACAAACCGGCAACTGCAATGAAGATAAAAATGGCGCGTCGCATGTGGGCCGGTGAAATTTTTTGCAGACAGGCGTGGCCACCGGCAATCGCCAGGTAGAGCGGCGCGGCCAGCAACAGACCGCGCGTCCAGGAAAACTGCTGGAAATAACCGAAACGCGCGTAACAAACCATGCGCAGCACGCAGCTCACGGTGATCATGACTTGGAGGAAGGCGATGATTTGGCCGCGCGTCCATTGATGAGCATAGGCGTAGGCCGCGGTTGGAGTACCGCCGAGATTAAATGCGCCGGACAATGCGCCGCTGAAAAGTCCCAGCGGAACCGTAACCGTCGTTGGAACACGTTCGATCTTGCGTTTGGAAAGCAATTCGTGCGCGGCGATGACGACCATTAACGCGCCGAGGATGTGGACCAAAAGCGATTCGTTGGTTCGGTCTAAAAAATAAACGCCGACCGGCACGCCGACGCATGCGCAGAGCAGAAATACAAATCCGAGCCGCCAATTATAATCATGCGCATGGCGGATGAACGTCGTCACCGTCGCGAGCAGAGAAAAAACGGTGGAGATCGCGGCGGCTTCTTTGACGTTCATGAACAGCGGCATGATCGACATCGACACCAGACCGAAACCGAAGCCTGTCAGCCCTTGGACGAAACCGGCGCAGGCGAGACTGCCGCCGAGCAGGAACCAATTCATTGAGCGAGCAGTTTCCGTTATCCAAGTGGAAAAGGGAAGTCTGTGATGGCAGCGGCAGACATTTAAACGGATTGCAGTCGTGCGTTGCGTATCTGCGGCACTTCCAAAATCCGCACGCCGACCGGTGGATTTTCCACACTCCACGTCAGCGCATCGACCATTTGGTTTAGCGTGACCAAGCCGAGGCGGCGCGCTCCTTCACGCGTTGCGGGGAATCTTTCGCAAAGCCAATAAAATGGAATCAACGCGTAAGGCCAGCGATGGCCGGGCCCGAGAACATACCATGGCCGCAAGATGGTCGCGGTCAGTCCGTGTTTGCGAATCGTTTCCTCGCATTCGCTGCGGACCTCGATGTATTCACGCATCATCGGCGCGGGATGCGCGACGCTGAGATAAATGAAATGCGCAACGCGCGCTTCTTTGGCCGATTCCATCGCGACTTGCGCGGAGACGTAATCAATTTGGCGGAAGTCTTTCGCTTTGGCCGGATTTGGATGCGGCACGCCGATGAGGTGAACGAATGTTTCACACGGCGCGATCGCGCGTGTGTAAGTGTCAGCCTGCAACGGATCAGTCGTGACGAATTCGGTATTGGCCGGCACTTTATTTTCCGACCCCTTGCGCACAACGGTTTTCACTGTGTGACCACGCGCGATCAGCAACGGCACAAGTCGCTGTCCCATGTAACCGGTGGCGCCGGTAATGAAAACGCGCTTCGCCATTTAGACCTGCGCCGGCACAACAAACGGTTTGCGATATTCTCTCGTGAGTAGGGCGTCGGCGTCCGTGCAATCGATGAATTTTTCCTGCGCCGGGTCCATTTTCAAAAAACGGCCCAGGGTCGCTTTGGTTTTATTCAGGTCGACGTTGTTTTGCGCGAGATGTTCGGCCATGCGATTGAACGTATTGACGGCGTCGCGATCGCTTTTGATCTGGTCGCGAATGTCCTCAGGGTTCGCCGTTTTGCCGAGGCGATAGGAAATGTTTCCGGTATGGCAAAGCGCGCTGGAGATGTGGCCTTCCTGAATATCTGCATGCAGGTCGCTCACTTTGCGGCTGCGCACGGCCTTGATGAAGTTTTCGTAGTGACTGGTCGTGCCTTCGAACCGTTTGATTTCTTTACCGCTCTTATCGAAGGCAATCGCCTTGGTATAATCGGGCACCTGCACGCGTCCGCCTTCGCACTCGATACTCGCGCCCACGCTGTCTCCCATATATTTGCCCATGCGATGCGATGTGGCGCTCTCCGGCAAACCGCGCACTTCGAAAATCAAAGGTGCTTTTTCATAATCGTGATAGACCATCATCGTATTCGGCGTTTCACCATCGTCTTCGTAACCCAACCGTCCGCCGACGGAAAATACGCGCGGCGACAAATGTTGTTCGCCGAGGAACCAGCGGGCGATGTCCATTTGATGGATGCCCTGGTTACCGAGGTCGCCGTTGCCGTAATTCCAAAACCAATGCCAATCATAGTGGACCGGGCCATATTTTTTGTGGTCCCAGCGTGGCGGCGTCATGGGCGCTGGACCGCACCAAAGATCGTAGTCGATGTAATCGGGGACTTTTTGCGGTCCGTTTTTTCCAATGCTCGGACGCGCCTTATAACAGAGCCCGCGCGCGACCACGATTTTTCCGAGGTTACCTTGTTGCACCCACGCGACCGCTTCTTTAATTCCCTGGCTCGAGCGCGACTGCGTGCCGGCCTGGCATATGCGATTGTATTTGCGCGCAGCTTTGACGACCTGCGGTCCTTCCCAGACGTTGTGCGATATCGGTTTTTCCACGTAAACATCTTTGCCCGATTGCATCGCCCAAATTGAGGCGAGGGCATGCCAATGATTCGGTGTCGCAATCGAAATGACGTCGACGTTTTTGTTCTCAACCAGTTTGCGAATGTCCGTGTAAGCCTCGACCTGTTCGCCGCGCTTTTTACATTGTTCGATGCCATTGCCGAGGACGTGCTTGTCGACATCGCAGAGCGCGACGAGGCGAACGCCTTTTATATTGCGCGCATCCGCAATGTGCGAGGTGCCGCGACCATGGAAGCCGACGACGGCGACACGAATGTCACTGTTGGCGCCGAGGACGCGTTTGTTAATTGAGAATGTGAGTGCGCTGGTGGCCAGCGCAGTTTTTTGTAAGAAGCTGCGGCGAGTTAATTTCATAGAGGGCTTTAGCCATTAGGCTTTGCCCCCGTAGCTTACAAAATCGTCGATATCCAACAAGTCAAACCACGCGGCGACATCCTTACGTTTCGGCGCACAGTCTGCCTTGAGTTCCTCAAAAAACTTGCGTGTATCCGCGTCAGTCGGACCGCGCTGCTCTTGTGACGCCGACCAATGCGCGATTTGTTCGGGCGTTGGGTGGTTTTTCGAATTCTTTTCGATCCAATCCAAAATCTCGCCATCGCCTTTGCCGGCCGCCAGTTGCTCCTTTAATTTATCCGGATCGACACCGATGAAGTTGAGGAACTGCTGGTCGAGCGGGCACGCATATTTATAGTCACCTTGTGTTCCGGCAATTGTTGCGCGGCCTTTATCCAACATTCGCGGCAGGATGACATAGCCGCCGATGCGGACGCGGGCGCTGCGCGGAGCACGTTTCGTCAGATCAATAAAGGAGTTTGGCATATTATTGACTAACGTGGTGGCAACCCGAAAAAAATCAAGCGACTTACAATTCCAGCGTCGGGCAAATCGCATCTTGTGACGTCGATTTAACGTTCACATGTGTGGCGCCGATTTTCTGCATCCGTTCGCTGATAACGTTATGGGCCAGTTCCGGCGTGTTACAGTCGCGGCTCAAATGCGCCAAATAAAGCTGGCGCAGTTCGGAAGTGACAATTTCCTGCGCGACATCGGCGGCGGCTTCATTGGACAAATGACCGTGCCGGCTCAAAATCCGCTGCTTCAAACTCCATGGGCGATGCGGATCATTTTGCAGCATCTTGACGTCATGGTTGGTTTCTAAAATTAGAACATTCGCGGCGCGCACGCGTTCGACGGCGAGTTTGGTGGCGTGGCCGAGGTCGGTCAGCAGGCCAACATTCCCGTTCCGTGTCTTAAGTAAAAAACCAACCGGATCATATGCATCGTGGGGCACGGAAAACGTTTCGACAACGACGTCGCCGATTTCAAATGAGCCGCCGGTATCAAAAATCCTGCATTCCATTTTGAAGCCGAGCTGCGATTCGATGGCTTCTTTGGTCAGGCGATTGCAATAAATCGGGACCTTCACCTTGGACAAAATGCCGACCAGGCCGGTGATGTGATCGGAATGTTCGTGGGTAATTAAAATTCCCTGCAGACTCTCGGGCGACCGTCCAATCGTCGCCAGCCGTTGACGAATTTGCCGACCGCTCAGGCCAGCATCGATGAGCAGCCGCGTATCGTCGGTTTCGAGGTAAGCGCAATTTCCCGAAGAACCACTTCCTAAAATCGTCAGTCGCGCGGACACGGCCGCAACCTTAGGATTTTGGAAAAAATCCAGCAATCTTTTTCAGAAATATTCTGGAATACCACTTGAGCTAAGAGGCTTCTGCACTAAAATCTTGGACAATGTCTCAGGGCCTGCATCTATCACAAAAGATGTCGCTGTCGCAGGTGCTCGCACCGCAACTGCAACAGTCGCTTGCCCTGCTTCAAGCGCCGACGCTCGAACTCAAAGCGCTCGTCGAACAGGAACTGCAACAGAACCCGGTTCTCGAAGAAATTTCCGCCGCGGAAATCGAGCAGAGCGACAAAATTCGTGATGACGGTCCGCCCGCGCACGATGCCTCGGACCCCGCCGAACCACCGGCCGACACAAAATTTGATCCCGCGACGGAAAAACCGGACAAAGGGCCAGTTGATGACTTTCAAGCTGAGTTTGAAAAGCTGACGCAGATGGACCAGGAATGGCGCGATCATTTTGCCGCCACCAATATTCCGATGCGCCAGAGCCAGGAAGCGGAAGAACGCCGCCAATTCATGTTCGACTCGCTCGTGGCCGGCACGTCGCTCCAGGAAAATTTACTCGAACAGATGCGCTTCTCCGACATGGACGAGGATGAGCGTTCGATCGCGGAGATGATCATCGGCAACATTGACGATTACGGCTATCTCAAGGCGAGCATCGATGAGTTGGCGTTTTCGACCAATATTCCCGCCGACGAAATCATTGAGATATTGAAGGTCATTCAGACGTTCCATCCTCCCGGCGTTGGCTGTCGCGATTTGCGCGAGTGCCTCATGCTCCAGCTCGAGCGCGGCGGCAAGGACAAGACTCTCGAATACAAAATCATTCGCGATTTCATGGAAGCGTTGAGCAAACGCAAGCTGCCGGAAATCGCGCGTGGGCTCGGCATCGGTGTCGATCAGGCGCAGGAAGCGGTCGGCCGCATTTCACTGTTAGAACCGCGGCCGGGCCGCGAATATTTGCCGGACAACGACCGTTACATTTCCCCGGAAGTGTTCGTTGTCAAAGTGGGTGAGGACTTTGTCGTCACGACGAACAACGAACAGATCCCACACCTGCGCATCAGTAACACTTACAAAGACCTGATGGGTCAGGCCGACGCCTCAAGCGAAGTCCGCGATTATATTCGCGACAAAATTCGCGCTGGAAAATTTCTCATCAAGAGCTTGCAGCAGCGCCAGCAAACCATTTTGAACATCGGCAACGAAATCGTGAAACGTCAGCGCGAGTTCATGGAAAAAGGCGTCGCGCATCTGAGGCCGATGACCATGGTGCAGATTGCGGAAGTCGTCGGCGTTCATGAAACCACCGTTAGCCGCGCCGTTTCGAACAAATACATTCAGACCCCGCAAGGCGTGTTCGAAATGAAATACTTTTTCACGTCGGGCATTAAGACCGACAGCGGCAACGGTGTTTCCAACACCAGCGTCAAAGACATGGTCTCGGAAATGTTCAAGAGCGAAAACTCGGCCAAACCGTTGTCCGACCAGGAAATCGTCAAGATGCTCAAAGAAAAAGGCATCGTCATCGCCCGCCGCACCGTCGCGAAATACCGCGACGAGCTTAATATTCTCCCTTCGAACCTGCGCAAGGTTTATTGACCCAATTGATCGGAGCGCGGACTTCAGTCCGCTTAAACTTGAGCTTCTCAATAAATGTAGTAACGATCGAGTGCCCATTGTGTTCGTGCGCTGAAGTGGACTGAAGTCCGCGCTCCTTGGCACGGAACGCTGACCATCACTTTGATCGCAGCGCGCCGAGACACAGTTTTGACAGTCGTTGAGATTTCTGTTCTGATAATCAAACGCAACCGTAGCTCAATTGGATAGAGCTTCTGACTTCGGATCAGAAGGTTGCAGGTTCAAGTCCTGCCGG
>JAICXV010000547.1 GCA_025934545.1 Verrucomicrobiia bacterium | reverse complement strand
GGCGCGTTGCAACCGTCATGACGGAGAAAGGGTTTGAGGGCGAGTAACGGCGGCTGTTTACTAGCCCCGACTCTAGGCCGTTCGTCTTGCGAAGGCTTGTGGCAATGATCGTCTTAGCACGTAGCCGGGGCTGCGAACCGATCAATCGCCTTCGCAATCGGTCGTTTCCGGGACGAAATTCTTGAAGACGGCCAGCCCTTCCTTGCAAACCTGCATGGTCTGGCTGTCGACGATCTGATAGTAACGGTTTGGTTCGCAGAGGATGTTGTCGAGCGCATCGGCGACTGTTTCAAAGCAGTCCAGATAATCCTTATGCCCGCCGAAAGATCGGCCTACGTAATAGGTATACAGCAAATAACGTTTCATTGAAGTGACCCCGGCCCTATGCCAGGGAAGTTTGGTTGCATGGCAGAATCCTTAGCAGCCGGTGTGCCGAAAATTATGAATTTGGGAACCGCCTTCAAAAACTGTCAAAACACGCCAGAAAAAAGGGACTTGCCGAAATTTCGCGCTCAGCCGTTTAGATTTTTAATGTTTTAGAGTGTCCCACTTCTGGACAAACTTGACTCGGCTTCCGTATAATAGTCACTCAATGCGCCTCCCATTTTATCTGACCGTTTTCGTTGTATTAGTGACAGTGCGTCCCCTGATTGGACAAGGCTTTGCTCCCGAACAAGCCGCCAAACGAATGACTTTGCCTCGAGGATTCGAAGCGAAACTCGTCGCGAGCGAGCCGGACATAGCACAGCCTGTATGTATCGAGTTCGATGACCGCGGCCGGTTGTGGTGTATACAGTATCTGCAATATCCGAACCCGGCCGGCTTGAGCCGCGTTAAGGTCGACCGCTATTCACGCACGGTTTATGACAAGGTTCCGGAACCGCCGCCGCACGGTCCGAAGGGCGCAGATCGCATCACGATCATCGATGGTTTTGATGAAAACGGGCGCGCGCACAAATTTAAAGATTTCGTCAACGGCCTGAACCTGGCGAGCGGTTTGGCATTTGGTCACGGCGGGGTGTTCGTTTTGCAAGTGCCGTATCTACTTTTTTATCCCGACCGCAATCGCGATGACATCCCCGATGGCGACCCAGAAGTCTTGCTCACCGGATTCGGAATGGAAGACGCGCACTCTGTCGCCAATTCACTGACTTGGGGACCGGACGGCTGGCTCTATGGTTGTCAGGGCAGCACGGTGACGGCGCACATTCGCGGCATCGAATTTCAGCAAGGCGTCTGGCGTTATCATCCGTTGACGCATCGGTTCGAATTGTTTTGCGAAGGCGGCGGTAATTCGTGGGGGCTGGATTTCGATGAGGATGGCAACCTCATTTACTCCACCAACCTCGGGCCTTACCGCATGTTGCACGGTGTCCAGGGCGGTTATTATTGGAAAAGTTTTGGCAAACACGGCGCGCTCCACAATCCGTATACTTACGGTTACTTCGATCATGTTCCATACAGCAACTTCACCGGCGGTCACGTCACTGACGGTGGAATTATTTATCAAGGCGATCAGTTTCCAGCGCAGTTTCGCGGCAAATACATTGCGAACGATTTGTTAGGGCACGCTGTGCAATGGCACAATCTCGAACGCCACGGCTCGACGTTCAACGCAAGTTATGGCGGCGAATTGCTGACGCCGAACGATACATGGTTTGCGCCGAGCGACCTGACAATGGGGCCGGACGGGGCTTTGTACGTCGCTGACTGGTATGACAAACGCACCGCGCATCCTGACCCGGATGCGGATTGGGATCGGAGCAATGGGCGTATTTACAGAATTCAATTCACTGGCACGAACGTCGAGCATCGAACATCGAACGTTGAACCTCGAACGCTCGAAAACCTGAAAAGTAAGGAACTCATCAATCTTTTGGGTGACAGCAATGATTGGTATGTGCGGAAGGCGCGACGGATTTTAGCGGATCGCCGCGACAAGTCGGTCGTTCCGATGTTGCGCAAAGCGGTTCTTGAATCGACCAACGCACATCTGGCGCTCGAATCGCTCTGGGCTCTGGACGTAAGCGGCGGGTTTGACGAAGCATTTGCGCAGAAGTTGCTCGTTCATCGTATTCCGCAAATTCGTGTATGGGCGATACGTCTTCTCGGTGACGAAAATTCTGTGAAGGCGAGAACGGCAAAAAAATTGGGAGAGCTCGCTGAAACAGACGGTGACGTGATGGTTCGAAGCCAACTTGCTTCGACGGCGAAACGATTGCCGTCAAAAACGGGCCTGGCCATCGCCCACGACATTGCCACGCGCGATTTGGATGGAAAAGATCCCTACATTCCACTGCTCCTCTGGTGGGCCGTCGAACATCATTGCGTCGCGGATATCAACGACAGCCTCAAATTGTTCGCGTCGTCCAATAGTTGGAATTGCGCGATCAATCACGAAACGATTGCGCCACGTTTGATGCGCCGCTACGCGGCGGAAGGCACCTCCGATACTCTTGCGGCGTGCGCGAAAATCTTGGAGCAGGTTCCAAAAAAATATCGAGCGTCCATGCTGTCGTCGCTCAGCGAAGGGTTGCAGGAGTGCACGAACAAACTTGTGACCGTGCCCGCGCTCGAAGAGCAATTGGCGCACGACGGCGACAATGTTGTCGCGGTTCAGGCGGGAGCGCGGCTCGGAGAAGACTATCAATTGCGCCACGCCATTGAAATGGCCGGCAGTCCGAGCGTGTCGAAGACCGACCGGTTGGCGATGCTGAAACTGCTCGCCGACCTCGCTCCGCGAGAATCCGAGCAACCCGCTTTGGAATTGATTAATGCAACGCAGCCGGAGTCGATTCAAATTGGCGCGCTTGCGGTACTGCAACGTTTCGACGATCCGCAAATCATCACGACCGTTTTGGCCGCTTATCCCAAAATGTCGGCATCAGTCCGTTCGCGCGCGCGCGACTTGTTGCTCGCCCGAAAGGCCGGCACTGCCGCGCTGCTGCAGCAGGTCGAATCGGGAAAAATTGCGCCGAAAGAAATACCCGTTGATCAGCTCAGCCGCGTTTCGTTGCACAACGACAAACAACTCAACG
>JAICXV010000659.1 GCA_025934545.1 Verrucomicrobiia bacterium | reverse complement strand
TCCGCACCATGATCACCGCCATCGGCACTGGCATTGGCGACGGCGAAGGTGAAGGCGCGTTCAATCTCGAGAAACTGCGCTACCACAAAATCATTATCATGACCGATGCCGACGTGGACGGCTCGCACATCCGCACGTTGTTGCTGACGTTTTTCTATCGCCAGATGCCGCAACTCGTGAAGCAAGGTTTTGTGTATATCGCGCAACCGCCGCTTTACAGCATCACGCGCAAAAAGAAAACCGATTACATCGACGACGATGTTCAGCTCAATCGCATCCTGCTGCAAAATGGCGTGGAAGAAGTGAAGTTGAAAAATCTTGCAGATGGCAATGAGATGGCGCCGAAGCAATTGGAAGAAATTCTTTCGTTGCTCGAATCGCTCGACAAGCATGCAACCTATATTCGCCGGCTCGGCGGCGACTTCGCGGATTACGTGGAGAAACGCGGCAAGGATGGCACCCTGCCCCAGTTCATGATCAAGGTCCGCGATGGCAACGACGAAACGGTTCACTATTTTCTCAGCAACGAGGAAGTGGAAACGTTCAAGTCCGCGAATAACGATTTGTTCGGCAGCGATACCGAAGTCGAACGCCGCAAAGATGGACCGACGCGTCGCGCGAAGTTGTCGCACCTGCATTTGGAAAGCAAAGCGATCGGCGATCTGCTGAGCAAGTTGAGCAAAAAAGGTCTCGCAGTGGATCATTACGCCGCGCAAGACAAGCCGTTGTTCGAATTGATCGAAGGTGAAGGCGAACGCGCCAGCGCCACGCCGTTGTTTTCGATTCCTGAAATTCTTTCCGCCGTCAAAGCCGTCGGCAAAAAAGGCATCCAGATGTATCGCTTCAAAGGTCTGGGTGAAATGGACGCGAAGGAACTCTTCGAAACGACCATGAATCCGGCCAAGCGCAAATTGCTTCGCATCGATCTGACCGATGCTGTCGAAGCTGAGGAAATGTTCGTGAAGCTGATGGGTGATGAAGTCGAACCGCGTCGGCAATTCATTGAAGATAACGCACTTAACGTGCGCAATTTAGATGTCTAAAACCAACGCTTGACAATGTAGTCACACGTGACTACATTAAAAAAATGAAAGAGAGAACGATCAAAAAATACCCGGCAATCAAGTCCGGCAGCCTCGAGTTAAAAGAGGCTGTGGCAATGCCGGGAATCGGCATGACGATTCCCGTGCGCGCGGCCAAGGCGAAGCTCTCAGCTTTACTCGAACTTGTGGCCGCTGGGCAGGAAGTCACCATCACCAGTGATGGCGAGCCAAAGGCTGTCTTGTCTCCAATCCGCGCGGAACGCTCGCGGAAAGTGTTCACAGGAATGGGTGATTACCTGATTAAGCAGCCAATTCATTCCGGCCCGTCTGCAGAGGAAGTCATTCGTGAAGACCGCGACTCACGCGGATGGTAACGATGTATTTGGATTCAGCGATCATCGTAAAACTGCTCGTCCGTGAATCGGACAGCGATTGGTTTGATCGCGAACTGGCAGGGCATTCTTTTGAGACTTCGGAATTGGCGCTGACAGAAGTGCGTTCCGCCCTGCTCGCGAAAGAGCGAGCAGGGCACATTACCTCGCGGGAACGGGTCTGCGCGGGTGAAAAATTTTCTTCGATGATCGAAAACCGACTTATTAGGTTGCTCCCGTTAAATCGCGGCGTCCTGGAGCGCGCGGGCGCAATGCAACTGGCCTGTCATCCACGGATTCCATTGAGAACCTTGGACGCGTTGCACGTGGCAACGTGCGATTTAAACCAATGCGGGACACTTTCAACCACTGACACAAGAATGCGCGCCGCATGCGAGCAATTTGCCATTGCGCTCCTGCCGGCCACCTCAATTAGCAGCTAATTTTTATCATGCCAGACGACAACACCCCAAATACACCGCCCTCTCCCAGCGGCGGCGCCTATTCTCAGGGCGAAAAAATTTCCAAAATCAACGTCGCGGACGAAATCAAAAATTCGTTCCTGGACTATTCGATGTCCGTCATCATTTCCCGCGCGTTGCCGGATGTGCGCGACGGCCTCAAGCCATCGCAACGTCGCATCCTTTACGCGATGGAAAACCTGTCGCTGTTCCCGGGACGCAAGCACATCAAGTGCGCGAAAATCTGCGGTGACACCTCCGGTAACTATCACCCGCACGGTGAAGCGGTCATTTATCCGACACTCGTCCACATGGCGCAACCGTGGGCGATGCGCGAGAAACTCGTGGATGGCAAAGGCAATTTCGGTTCCGTCGAAAACGATCCGCCGGCGGCGATGCGTTATACCGAGGCCCGCCTCACGCACCTTGGCGCGTTGCTCATGTCCGACATGGACAAAGAAACCGTCGATTTCGTTCCCAACTACGACGAGCGCCTGACCGAGCCCACTGTTTTCCCCGCTGCGTTCCCGAATT
>JAICXV010000796.1 GCA_025934545.1 Verrucomicrobiia bacterium | reverse complement strand
TCACTAATTCCATGCTCGTGACTTGGATCGTCGCCATCTGCGTCATTGGCTTTGCCCAATACGCGACTCGCAAAATCAAAGACGTCCCGGATGGCGCGCAGAATTTTTGGGAGTGGATGGTTGAAAGTCTCTACGATTTTCTAGGCGGCATCGTAGGCGGTGATCTCGCGAGAAAAACATTTTGGTTTTTTGCGACGATTTTTATCTTCATTCTCTTCACCAATTGGTTTGGGCTTCTCCCCGGCGTCGGCACGATTGGCAAAGGCATCGACACGCCGCACGGTTTTGAAGTGACCACTCCCCTGCTTCGCGGTGGCAATGCCGATTTGAACATGACCTCTGCCATGGCCATTATTTTCATGGTTTGCTGGTTGTTCTGGGCTTTGCGGTCCAATGGCATCTGGGGTTTTGCCCTGCACATCTTCGGTCCCAAAGGCGAAAGCGAAGGGTTCATCAAGTACATGATGATCGTTGTCTTCTTCGCGGTGGGATTTCTCGAACTGCTTTCCATTGGTTTCCGTCCGATTTCGCTGAGCTTCCGTCTTTACGGAAACGTTTTTGCGGGTGAAAACCTGCTGGATGCGCTTTCCGGCATCGTCCAGCATCCGGCCTGGGCCAAACACGCCTTTAGCGCGATTATCCCTATTCCGTTTTACTTTTTGGAACTGCTCGTCGGTGTGGTGCAGGCGATGGTGTTCATGTTGCTGACAGCGGTGTTTACCGCGTTGATCTGCAGCCATGAAGAATCACACGAAGGGCATGGACATTAATTTTGGCGGTTCGACCGTGTTCAATCGCGGGAACTGCTGAGCAACAGAAACAAAGCCCGGCCGTGTGGCCGGGGTAATCGAAGGAAAAATATGACAATGCCAATAATTGCAGAAATCACTGGCAACCTTCACGTCGGTTTGTGCGGTCTCGGATCCGCAATCGGCGTGGCAATGGTCGGCATGAAAGCCGCCGAAGCAGTGGGACGCAATCCCGGCTCATTCGGCAAGGTGATCACGCTGGCGGTGTTGGGCATGGCGCTTGCAGAAGCGATCGTGTTCTACGCGCTGTTCCTGGTGAAGTAATTACCAGACTCCCACCCTCTCCTCATGCGAGGAGAGGGGCGGGGGACAGGCATTTTAGATTTTATGAATCATCTTTATCTTTTGGCAGATTTGGGAAGCGACCTCGCAGCGAACGCGCGCTCGACGGGCGAACGTTTCGGCTGGGATACATCGCATTTCATCGCGCAGTGCATCAGCTTCTGCATCGTCGCGTTGTGCCTCTACCTGTTCGCTTATAAGCCGATCTTGAAAGTGCTCGACGAACGTCGCAAACGCATCGCCGAAGGTTTGGCCAACGCCGACAAGATCAAAGCCGAACTCGCTCGCACCGAAGCGCAACGCCTCGAAACGTTGAACCAGGCCAACTCTCATGCTACCTAGATGATCGAAGATGCCCGCGCCGCCGCTGCTCTCGTTCAGGAGCAGGAAACACAAAAAGCCATTTCCCAAGCCGATCAG
>JAICXV010000134.1 GCA_025934545.1 Verrucomicrobiia bacterium | reverse complement strand
GCGCGAAAAATTCATCGAAGCCGGAGTGCGACCGAACGACATTTTCACATTACCCTATCCGTGGAAACCAACGGAGTCCGCACCATTCAACCAGGAAGGTAACTACTATTTGTTCCTCGGACGACTCAGCGCCGAAAAAGGAACGATAGTTCTATGCGAAGCATGGGACATCGTACGACAAAAGCTCGGCACAAATGCGCCACGATTAGTGATTGGCGGTAACGGCCCACTCGAAACATACGTCAAGGCTCAGGTCGAGAAGAACCCCCTGATCGACTTTCGCGGAATCATCTCCGGCGCGAACAAAGTGGATGCGATTGCAAACTGCCGGGCAATGCTTGCGCCATCAGTGTGTTGGGACACGCGCGCAATCGTGACATATGAGGCCTACGATTTTCAAAAACCAATGCTCGCTTCCAGCGCCGGCGGATTCACCGAAATTGTCACTGACGGTTCAACAGGCCTTTTGCACGAGCCAGAAAACGCCCACCAACTGGCCGAGCAAGTTATTGAATTAAACAAGTCCGCGGAACGGCGTCGCATGATGGGCCAAAAAGGTCGCGAATGGCTTTTATCGCAACCGACGCCTCAGCAGTGGCTCGAACAGTTCTCGCAGATCGTGCAGTACGCCACTCGTCGCTGACAATTCGACGTCGTGGCACGGCCCTTTGCATCCACGTTTGCACCGTCACGGTGAGCTCACGCAGTAGAAGGAGCGCACGTTCGCAGGGGCGTTCGTATCAGTGAATTGATATTGGCCTGCCGATACGTTTGTCGCGTAACCGAGTTTCGTCCAATTGCTCAACGGCGCTTCGACGTTTGTGCTCCGGCAGACGGTGAACGTCGCGCCCGGTGTGTTGGTGAAACTGAACTGGAACGAGCCGTTTCCAAGTTTCGTCCCGCCAGTCAGAGTGATCGCGGTCGTCGACGCCGGCGTATAGGCATAGACATAGCCGTCGGTGCTCGTGACATAAAGGGTGTTGTTCGCCAAAGTCACGGTGTCGCCGTTGTAAAAATAATAAGGCGGGCCGCCGTAACTGCTGATTTGTTGTTGAATGGAGCCGTCAGCAAGCCGAAAGACGTAAACTCCGTATGCGCCGGTGGCAATGAGCACGTCATCCGTCACAATCAACGGGCCGGCAATATTTTCATAACCGCTCGGATTGGGGTCGAACTGCCGGACAAAGACGCCGTTGGTGGTAAAAGCGCTGACGACTTTGTTCGAAATGGCATAGACGATTCCGTTCGCAATCGCGGGCGTGCCGCCAAAACCGCCGCTAACAGCCCACGCACTGGTGTGCGTGGCGAGGTTCACGCAGTAAAGACCGCTGCCGACGAAATAGGCGCGGCCATCGGCAACCGTCAGTGTGCGCGAGGACGACGCGCCAGAAATCCCGTTGGTCAACGTCCAGTTAGTGCTGCCCGTGCCCGGATCCCATTCAGAGAGACTGCCGAGCCACGTATAGATTTCTCCGTTGTAATACGCGGGAGTCCATTGGTCTGAACCGCCGAGTTGCACAAACCATTCTTGAGAGCCGCTAGCTTCGTCGAAACCCGTTAGGCCATGGTAATAACCCGTGTCGGCAAAAACCCGGCCGCCCGCCGCGACTGGCGCCATGTGTAGATAAGCCTGCGAGACGTACGGCGCGGACCAATTCGTGTAGCCCGTAGACGCATCAAAACTGCTCAGGAAAGATGAGGTGTTCGCGGCATTATCCTGCTGCACAAAAACAGCGCCCGAATCATACGTGGGAGGACCGAGGAACACGACGCCGGGTGAGTTGGTCCACAATGGCTGTCCAGTGTTTGCATCGAGCGCGCGCACCGAAATCCCAGACGAGTAATAGCCGACCGAGACATACAATCGACCGCCGCCAATCGCGGCCTGGGAAAGGACATTACCAGTCGAACCCGTAGCGTACTGCATGGGCGATTTCCATTTGAGCACGAAAGGAAGTCCATTCAGCTTTCCTGGAAGATATCCGGTGTGCGCCGGGCCGTTACCATAGGTCGGCCAATCACCAGCAAGAGTGGCTTGCGAGGGCGTCACGCTGACGACGATCGAATTGCTGGCGGTGTTGGAGTTGTTGTCGGTGACGACAACTTTAATAGTATGGCTTCCCGCAGGAAGATTGGTAATCACACCCGCAAACGGAGTGCCGTAAGCCGGCCCGTTCGGATTGTTGTCCGCATAAAATTGCACTTGATAAGGCGGGGTACCGCCCGTGGGCACGGCGGTGACGGCGAACGTGGCCGGCGCGCTGAACATGGCGTTATTGGTGGGTGCGGTAATAGTGACGGACGGCGGCGACGGCGGCGTAGCGGGATTTACAGTTACGGTAACCGAATGGCCGAATTCATCAGCAACGTAGAACGTCCCCGACCCACTGTAAACGTAAGGCAAGTAATAATAAAAAGCGCCGTCGAAGGGCGGAATGTCGGCGGAAAAGTTGTTCGGCGATGGTGAGCCGGTGAGTTGCAAATCGAAGATATCGTCGAGATTGACAATGTCGACCTCGTCGCCGGTCGTGATGGTAATATGGCTGGAGGAGAAACCAGCGGACTCCCAATCCAGTTCCACAGCGCTTCCCAGACATGACCAGGTTGTAGCCGCTAACAAGCCGGTAATAAAAATAGAAAGGCGCGCTATAGCGTTGGGTTTCGATTTCATCAGAAGGTCGTTATAAATCCCTGTCACCAAAAAGCAATGGAATGTGTCGGTTTCGAAGGAGCATTCTAGTCACGCCCGCGAAACTCATCCACACGAACCGCGATGGTTTTTTTATCTCCGCGCAAGCGCTGCGGATTTAGCACGGCAATATATTGAAGAATGCATCGGTCTGGGGTGAAAAGGAATCGAATGGAACGAATTGCTCACTGCGATTCAACGCACACCGCAACTGCGATCGTGACAACGGGCCAGAACTACGATTCATTTTCCGGCGTGAGGTTGATTTAAGCGCTCTGTATCCCTGAAATAACTAGTATACATGTGTCGCCGTTTGCAACGTCACACGGCCGCGCAGTTCGCGACGCGTCCAAAACCACTGGATGAATCCAAGAATCAAACCAGCAGCCCCGCCGAAGATCGCGCCGATTATCCCATCGAATCCCGGGCCGTTTAAGAATCCCGTTCCGTCGACGATTACGTCAACCCACCCGACCACTGCGCTGAAACCGCCGCACAATAAGAAACAGCCAAGCATGCACACGACACAACGAACCCACGGACGTTGGAATCGCGTCGTGGCGAGACGCCAACCGCTGGCTAACCCCAGATAGAATGCGAGCGGAGCCGCAAAGCTTTCGAGTCCATGGCTCGTCGCCGCTGAAGGCACTCGAAAGAACCGGAGCGATTTTCCATCCTTCGTCACGAGGTTGAGAACTCGACCGTCGTTATTGACGATTTCGAGACAATACTCATTAGCAGATTTGGAGTGGTAAGTATCCACTATGACCATCTCAGATCCTTCCAGATGCCAGGAAAAACCCGTCGGCTTGGCGAATAGATCTCGCGAATAGTGGCCATCTGGCCGAACTGATCCGGCTTTCAACGACCCGTTCGGAAGAAAAGTCCACACTGCGCCGGTATCGAGGGAATGGTCGAACATTCGTTCGAACATTCCGCCGGAGCCAAATCGAAAATCCTTCTGGTCGGTCAACATCCAAGAGCCGTCCACAAGCTTCGGAACTCCGGGAAACGCTGAATAACGCTTCCAATCCGGCCCTCGATCCATCCACCTGCCAAACAATGTGACTGCGGCGATCGTTATCAACACACTCCCA
This sequence comes from Verrucomicrobiia bacterium, assembly GCA_025934545.1. GTDB lineage: Bacteria > Verrucomicrobiota > Verrucomicrobiia > Limisphaerales > Palsa-1400 > JAICXV01. Next base: position 2,779 of record JAICXV010000134.1, on the reverse strand, counting down.
TGCACCATCCAATATCTCCTCCTGCTCCAAGGCGAAAACAGCCATGCGAAGCGCTTTACCCGCACATCGTCTGCTGCCGGGGGCGGCGCGCCGCGGTCAAAACTTGCAATGAGGCGATCGACGTCCCGCCGAAAGTCTGGGTCAGGTCGAATGTTCGTGGCCTGCTTGCCCAGCAAAGGATGGAGACTCGCAGGCAACTGCTCAGCCGAAGGCATACTCGAATTACCAATGACAACCGGAATAACCAACTTCCCGCAGCGCAGCGCCTCCTCCGTCTCCAAGCGCACATAATCGTCCGGGTCATCAAGCCGTCGCCGACCATTTTCAGTTGTCACGTTTGCCCACGCTCGTCCGATCAAAATAAGTACGACGTCACTACGCCGGACTTGGTCCAGCATGGCTTCCTTGAATTCGATACCCGGTGCAAGCGAATCTACATCCTTGAAAACATTTACCGATCCATACCTTCCTTCCAGCCGGTCGAAAATTCGCCCAGCCACCTCAGCCGTTTCAGACCGGCGGTAGGAAATGAAAATCTTCATGGCACAATGACCCTCGACTTCGGTTGCGTACTGCGGCGGCACTTAGATTTCCAGTCGGCGCGTTGTGAGTCAATTATTGTTTGCCAACCATGCAAATGAAGGCATCACCGAAACCCAGCACAGATGTCGCTAGGCAGATTTATAAACCCTCTGGAAGGATGGAACAATTCCGTCCGCATTGCTAGATGACGTTGCTTACCTTTTCGTTTGACACCCTCGCAGCCGTGACTACGCTTCGGCCGGTCTTTTTGAAAACTGTTGGACGTGGTATGAATGAAAATCCCCCATATTTGGCGTCACCCGGATCAGTAACAAAATCCCTTGAGCGGATCAGAACGGCGGCCGCACCGGACCGGTTTACCTCCGACTTTGTTGCCACCGTGCTAGGTTTCAAAGGCGGAGCCGGCCGTGCCCTCATTCCATTTTATAATATAAGAGAATGGGATTTGTGAAGAGCGACGGGACCCCTAGTCCGCTCTACCATCAGTTTAGAAATCCAGGTACATCGAAGAAAGCTGCAGCAGAAGCGCTAAAAATCGGCTACTCATCGTTGTTTGAACGCAATGAGTACATTCACAAAGCGTCCGAGGAGGACTTAAAAGGAACGATCGTTGAGCTTACAGGCTTAGGTGCCGACAACCCAATCGTTAAACTCATTACGAGCACCTTCAAACATTTTAAAGCGTTCTGCGATTTCGATGGAAAGAAGGCGGCAACTGCCGGCGAACCGCCAGCGGACGATAAAGGCCAACAATCGAGAGAAAATGGATTGAAGCCTGACGGACGTGGAAGTGGTGAATCGAAACCACTCGGCCTTAATTTAGCGTATTCGATCAATTTATACCTCCCAGCCTCCGACGACGTCAAAGTATTCGATGCGATCTTCAAAAGTCTGAAGGAAAACCTGCTTAAGGAGTAGCAATGCTAGACAATGAGAAACGGCTAAAACTTTTTTTCGCTTCAAATCAGTTAACCGAAATCGATTTGGACCGTGTCGAGAAGAAACACGGAATGAACTTGAACCGAGGACTGCACCACTCCAACGATAAAGACACAGATTACTATCCTCAGTTCGACAAAGCTATCAGGGCTCAAGCCAGCGAAATGGCCGAACATTATGAAATTTTCTACTGTCTGGAAAAAACAGCCCGACGGATAATTGCAGAAGCTCTCGAATCTGCGGAGCCAAAAACTTGGTGGAACAACACTCGAATACCTTCGCAGATTCATGCGGAAGTTGAAAAACGAATGCAGCGCGAGAGGGATTCTGGAATGACAATGAGATCAGAAGACCCGCTCGATTTCACGACGTTTGGTGAATTGGCAGAAATTATCAAAGCGAATTGGGGTATCTTTGGATCGATTTTCAATAGCATAAAGGCCGTAGAAAAGGTGATGAACAGCCTAAACGCGTTACGGGGGCCAATAGCTCACTGTACTACCCTCGCTGAGGATGAAGCTTTAAGACTCCGACTCAGCGTCCGAGATTGGTTTCGACTCATGGAATAGGAGTCCAAACCGATGGATTCCAAGCTAACGCAACTGTATTGTCAGGCAATTCCTCTAGACCTTCGTAACTTCTGTATTTGGTATGCCCTGCGCTAGTCGACTAATCTAAAAATTTTTGCAAAAAACACTTGCACAGGTTCTTCCCTCTGGTATGTTGCGCGCTCCATTCCCCAGGTTACGGGGAGTGTAGGAGCATTGGCCCGACCGATAACCCTGATCCCAAGTCAGGGGAATGATGGCTGAGGCACGGAAGCTCGAAGCTGTTTAGCTTAGTTAGCTTAACACAAAAGTGTGCGACCCCACACGGTAGGCAACGCATTGCGTTGTCCGGATGTCGAAGGCGATATCCCTACCGGGTTTGTTTGTTGTACGCAGATTATTGAATTTTTTATGCCAGTTAAAACGTTTAGACCGTTAACGCCCTCGACGCGCTACATTACTGTCGCGTCGTTTGACGAGGTCACTAAGGATCGGCCCGAGCGTAGCCTTATCGAAATCCGCAAGAAGTCTGGCGGACGTAACGCATACGGCCGTGTTACTGCGCGCGGCATCGGCGGCGGGCACAAACAATTTTATCGCATCGTCGATTTCAAACGCCAAAAACATGGCGTCGAAGCTGACGTTCTCGCTATCGAATACGATCCGATCCGCACGGCTCGTTTGGCTTTGCTCCAATATAAAGATGGCGAAAAGAAATATATCATCGCTCCGAACGGCCTCGCGGTCGG
>JAICXV010000113.1 GCA_025934545.1 Verrucomicrobiia bacterium | reverse complement strand
TCCTGTCGGTCGCCGCAGGTTGTGAGCTAGTGGTTGCCGCCTTCTAACTGTTCTGTTACACAGCAGCAATGCAGCCCGGCCACTTCGACCCTCATAGCGAGAGCTTTCTTCAGGCCTTAATGCGACGGCAATTGAAACTGTCCATTGGCTGCGCCGCCACATTCATGATCGTTCTCCTCGGGTTGCCGTTGGCCAATTACTTTGCGCCCGAATTGATGGCCACGCGCGTGTTCGGCTTCACTCTGACGTGGTTTGTCCTCGGCGTTTTGTTTTTCCCCTTTGTCTGGATCATTTCCTATTGCTTCATCAAACGCTCCATCGCCTTGGAAGAAGATGAAGTAAAATCAGTTGCAACAGCAAACCCTGTTGCCGGTGCCCCACTGAATACTGAAAACTGAACACTGAATACTTCTTCAGATGAACATCGACCCATACGTCCTCACCTTCTCCGCGTTCATGGTCGGCGCGACCATCGTCATGGGCTTCTGGTCCGCACGAAAATCAAAAACTGCATCAGACTTCTTCGTCGCCGGCCGCAGCGTTAGCGTCGGTTGGAACGCGAGCGCGATTTCTGGAGAATATTTAAGCGCGGCGTCGTTCATGGGCATCGCCGGAATGGTGATGAGTTCCGGTTACGACGCGTTGTGGTATCCAGTCTGTTACGCCTGCGGCTATTTGTTTCTGCTTCTGTTTATCGCCGGTCCTCTCCGTCGTTTCGGCGCTTACACAATTCCCGATTTTGCCGAAGGCCGTTTCGATTCACCGCTCTTCCGCAAAATCGCCGTCATCTTCGTCCTCTTCATCGGCTTCTTCTACACCATGCCGCAGATGAAAGGCGCGGGCACGGCGCTTGCCTACATTTTTCCCGGTCTGCCCTATTGGGCCGGCGTCGTTTTAGTTGGTGCTGTTATCACGTTGAACGTCGCTCTAGGTGGCATGAAAGGCATCACGCTCGTCCAAGCCTTTCAATATTGGGCCAAAATGTTCGCCATCTCGGTGCCGATTTTTATTTTGATGGCAGTGAATGGGCATTATGGCGCAAACCTTCAGGAAAATAGAACCGGTTATCACGACACGGTTAGACCTTCTCTTGTCATTGACACTCCAAATCCCTTGGTGCGGCCTTTGCCCGAAAAAGCTCCAAAGGACGAAGCATGGATTTCACCCTTCGGTCCCCTCACGACAAAAGCCGCAAAAGCCGCCCACCTTCCGCCCGACCAAACGAAACTGTTTTCATTAGTTTATACCTACTCACTCATCATCGCGCTCGTTTGCGGCACCGCCGGACTCCCGCACATCCTCGTTCGCTTTTACACAAACCCGAATGGCGTCGCGGCGAAACGGACGACAATGTGGGTAATGATTTTGATCGGCGTGTTTTATCTGTTCCCACCGGTCTTTGGGGTGATGGGCCGAAACTTGATGCCCGATTTGTACAACGGCGTCGCGGGCGTGAAAGGCACGGACGGCGTCGTTCTCAAACTTCCAAAACTGCTCAACGATAAATGGCCGCCGCTCGGCTCGATCCTGAGCGGCATCACCTGCGCCGGAGCGTTCGCCGCATTCATGAGCACGTTCAGCGGCCTGCTTGTTTCCATGACCGGCGCGCTCGCCCATGACATTTACGGACGCATTCTCAAACCAACTTCCACGCCGCAACAACGCATGCGCATGTTCAAAGTTTGCGCCATCATCTGCGGCACGGGCGCGGTCCTGCTCGGGTTGCTTGTCGAAACATTCGAAATCAACAAAATGGTTGGGTGGGCCTTTGCCATCGCCGCGACCAGCTATTTTCCGCTGCTGTTTTTAAGCACATGGTGGCGCGGCATCACCATGAAAGGCGCCGCCACCGGAATGCTTTGCGGCGGACTGTTCAGCCTTTCAACGGTCGTCAGCACCATGCTCGCCGACCAGGCCGCGTGGGCCAAACCGTTGGCCAGCTTCTACGCCGTCCATCCCTTGCTCCGAATCCTCGCCGAACAACCCGCCATTTGGGCGTTGCCGCTCGCCATCATTTTAATGCTCGTTGTTTCCAAATTAACCTCTGCCGACGTCCCCAAAGACATCCGCATGAAAATGCTCGTCCTCCACGCGCCGGAAAAGCTGGGCCTGAAACAGGAATACATCCACGAAGCGGAAATCAGTCATTAAAATCCGTGTTCCATCAGTGGCTAAACGACCTTCCGTTAACCGATTAGAGTTTGACACCGCTCCCCACGCCACCTAATTTTAGTTCACAATAGACCGTTATGGCCGATATCACTCCAAATGTTCCGGGAGGCGGATTGCCGCCGAAGCCGACTGAAGCCGCGAGGATTCAGCCCAAAAAAGAAACCGTTCGCATCAATTTGCCGCCCAAACCAACGTCTGCGCCGACCATCAAATTGCCGACGTTGCCGCCCGGAGCGCCACCTTCATCCGTCTCGGCAGCCAGTGCCGCTCCGGTCGCGAGTGCACCTTCGTCAACCGCGCCGAAGCCGCCGACACCGCCCTCGGGTGGGACTAATTTGCGTTCCGCTCCGCCCGGAGCCTCAAGTATTCCACGTGCCGCTGCTGCTCCAGTTGCGACCGCTCCGCGCGCTGCTGTCCCTGTTGTCGCCACCGTCAGTGGTTTGGACAAAGGTTTGGCCATCGGCGCTGCCGTCTGCTCCTTGATCGGCCTTGGTGCTGTGCTTTATTTGGCCTTCATGGTCTATCAACCGGCTCCGTAACTTTGGGTTTACGATTTTATGGCTCCGAACATTGCCACCATCTCGCAAGATAATTTTCAAAAAGAAGTCATCACCGCGTCCACTCCTGTCCTGCTCGATTTCTGGGCCGAATGGTGTGGTCCCTGCAAAATGATTGCTCCGCTGCTCGACGAACTGGCCGCTGAATACGACGGCAAAGTCCGCATCGGCAAAGTCAACGTCGACAGCGAACAGACTCTCGCCGGACAATTCAACATCCGCTCCATCCCGACGCTGCTTTTATTCAAAGGCGGTCAGGTCACCGAGCAGGTCGTTGGAATGCGTTCGAAGAAAGACCTCAAGGCGATGCTTGATAAAGCGCTCGCCGCCTAACCGGAAATTTAACCGCTAATCTTTTCGTAATCGCCCGGCGTGTCCGGGCGATTTGCATTTGCGGTCAAATCGATTGCCACTTGATCGCTCCGCATTTTTCGAATGAGCGAGTAAAACTTTTCGTCCTGGTTGCCGATAATGATCAGGTCAGCGTGCGCCAGAATTTCCTCAGGCGAATTAACCATCAGTCGCGAAATGTGCGGGATATGCTCCTCAATATATTTGCGATTCGTGCCGATCAGTTTCGCGAGCGACACATGGCTGTCGTAAAGTTTAATGTCGTAGCCCTTGCCCAACAGCGCTTCCGCCAGTGTCACCACCGGCGACTCGCGCAGATCATCCGTCCCCGCTTTGAACGCGAATCCCAAAATGCCGATTTTCTTTTTCCCTTTCTGGCGAATCACGTCAATCGCGTGCTTGATCTGATGCTCGTTGCTCAGTGCGATTCCCTGCAGCAACGGCGTCGAGACATCGTGCGTTTGCGCGAGCCGATTGAGCGCGCGCAAATCCTTTGGCAAACACGAGCCGCCAAAGGCAAAGCCCGGTTTTAAATACGCCGGCGAAAGGTTCAGTTTTTTGTCGTGACAGAAAATGTCCATCACCTCATGCCCATTTACACCGAGCGATCTGCAGATCAGGCCGATCTCGTTCGCGAAAGTGATCTTCAGCGCATGGAAAACATTGTCGACGTACTTCACCATTTCCGCGGTTTCGAGCGAGGTCACGATCACCGGTGCCGGAAGTCCGTCGTAAAGCTTCGCGACAAGCGCCGCGTCCGCTTTATTGATCGTGCCGATCACCGTTTTGGGCGGATGATAAAAGTCATGGACGGCGGTCGATTCACGTAAAAATTCCGGATTAATCGCCAGGCCAAAATCTGTTCCCGCCTTCTTCCCCGAAGCCTGCTCCAACGTCGGTTGCACCGTGTTTTTGATCGAGCCCGGCAACATCGTCGAACGAATCACGACCAGATGGCGCTCTTTCTTTTCTTTCAAAACAGCGCCGATATTTTCGCAGACGCGCGCCGCAAACCGCAGGTCCAGTTCACCGTTTGGTTTGGAAGGTGTGCCCACGCAAATCATCGAAATCTCCGAATCTAAAATAGCCTGCGCGTGGTCAGTCGTGGCGCGAATCAATCCCGTTTTGACTCCGTTCTGAATCAATGTCTCGAGATCTTGTTCGATGATGGGCGGTTGTCCCCTGTTAATCAGGTCAACCTTGTGCTGGTCCGTGTCGACGCCAATGACAGTGTGTCCGGCCTTGGCGAAACAACCGCTGATCACCGCTCCGACATAGCCCAGACCGAAAATACTGATCTTCATTGGGAACGCGTAGTGTGCGATAAACTGCATTCAAAAGCTAACAAAAAGCCTCGAACATCGCCGTCCTGCATCGGGCGTTTTCAGTGCAACCACCAAACGAACTATTGCTGATTCGCCGTCCGTTTCCTATGTTGCACGCGTGAATGCGCTGCAACCACAGGCTAAGAAATCAATTGGCTGCGTCGCCTCTCTTCATTTGCATTCTTCAAAACCCGGCATTCGCATGACGGACACGCCGCAAATTGAAGTCGTCGCCGGCAAAGGCATCCTCGGCGAGCCCCGTTATTTCGAACGCAAGAACCGCTCCGGCCAACCGAGCCGTCGGCACATCACTTTGATCGAGCGGGAAATTGTCGGCCAACATGCCGACGCGCTGAAGACGCCAATCGAACCCGGAGTCGTCAAATCGAACATTGAAACAACCGGTGTCGATTTAATTTCGTTGATCGGCAAGACCGTGCAAATCGGCGATGCACTGTTGAACTTTTACGAGCCGCGCCTGCCCTGCGACCAAATGGATCGCATCATTCCCGGCCTGCGATTACGCATGTGTGACAAACGCCAGGGCGTCATCGCCGAGGTCGTCAAGTCCGGGCGAATCAAAATTGGCGATGAATTGCGGGTGATCGAATGAGGATTCTTGCGTTGACCAGTAAATATCCGCCGCACCACGGCGGTGTCATCGACAATCATTGTCCCACGATCGTCGAGTCAATGCGCCTGCGCGGACACGACGTTTTGGTGCTGACATCTAATCACGGCCTCAAGACCGAATTGCGCGAAGACGTGGTCCATCGTCGATTGCAATTAAACGGCCTTCACGGCCATCCGTTGTTGACGAAGTTCCACGACATGAAACCGGTGGAGTTACACAACCACGGCGTGTTGAAAGAAACGATCGCGGAGTTCAAGCCCGATGTCATCCACGTCTTTAGTTTGTCCGGCCTTTCCAAGTCGCTGATTTTTTCGCTGCGCAATGCCCGGGTGCCGACCGTTTATGATGTTTACGATTATTGGCTCTCCGCCGAGGTGGCTGAAGATCCGTGGTTGAAATTTTGGAATGCGCCCTCCTTGCCTTTCCTCGAACAATCCTCGCGCACGGCCCTCGAAATGAGCGGCGAACGCGGACGTCTCGACTCAACCGCGCCGACGCGAATGCAAAAGGGCTACGACCGGTTGCCGATTTACGGCGATGCCAAGACTCGCGCAAAAGTCGCCCCCAACTCAATCGCCGGATTTCGTTTTGACCGGATTTATTTCTGCAGCGGCACGTTAAAAGAATTGACCGAGCAGGTTGGCTTTTGTGTCAACCATGCCGATGTCATTTACCCATGTATCTCGACGCAGTCCTTTTTCGGCGAATTAAAACCCGCGAGCGCGCCGATAAAGAAATTTTTGATCGTCGCCAATCTCGCTCCGCAAAGCGGCGTCCTGACCGCGTTGAAAGCGATCAAGCGCGCCCGCGCCGCCAAGCTCGATGTTAGCGCCAGTGTCTACGGACGCGGCGACTCAAAATATTTGGCCGAGTTGCGCTCTTTTGTCGTGTCCAACGCATTGCCGGTTGAGTTCTTGAGCGTGCCGAATCAAAACACCGATTTGCCGGCGATTTACAAAAAGCATGATGCATTGCTCCATCCCGTCGAATGGGCCGAACCGTTTCCGTTCACGCCGCTCGAAGCGATGGCCTGCGGTTTGCCCGTCATCGGCACCGCCAGCCGTGAAGCCGAGGAATTATTGCGCCACGGCGAAAACGCGTTCACCTATCCGGCCGGTGACGATGAACAGCTCGCGATGCGCATCCAGGAATTGCTCATTTCACCGGCGCTGCGTTGCATGATGGCCGAAACCGCGCAAGCCGAAGTGCTCGCCAAATTCAACGATTCAACCGTCATCGATCAGATTGAGAACTATCTGACCGTTTCGCAGGAAACGTGGGTCCATTCGTAACTTCTTGGCAGCCGATGTGACGAGCCCCTCATTTTCAACCTATGGCGGAGTTCATAACACGTTCGATGGTTGCAAGCCCCGTTGAAAAACTCGACGGCGACGGGGACGAACTCTATGACACCGTCGTGTATTGGCATGGCGACTCGTGTGTTGAACCGTCCCCGTACCGCAAAATTGTCAGATGGATCATCGACGAATTGCGCAAGCGCTACGACGTGCAGATCTTAAACGAACCCGAAGAATTTGAGGGCGAAGATTTCATTTATCACGACATCTCCGTTGACGGCCGTAAAGTTACAATCTATTGGGAAAACTCACTGGGTTATGTGTCTTTTATTGCCGCGGAACCTGCGCTGCTCGAACAGATGTCGCAGCATCTGGCGGGCAAAATTCCGACCACCCAATAGTTCTTCACTACAGTTTTTGACACCCCGCAATTCCATGACACAATGACCTCCGAATCATGGCTGGTCTCATTGCTATTGTCGGTCGACCGAATGTCGGAAAGTCCGCGTTGTTTAATCGCATCGCCGGCAAGCGCATTGCCATCGTTCACGACGAGCCCGGCGTGACGCGCGACCGCGTCATGTCTGAAGTCGAATGGAACGGCAAGTCGTTCACGTTGGTCGACACCGGCGGCATCGGCCTTTTGCGTCGCGAAAAATCAACCGACGTTATCACGCAAGCCGCCATTCAACAGGTCGAGTTGGCCATCGAAGC
>JAICXV010000750.1 GCA_025934545.1 Verrucomicrobiia bacterium | reverse complement strand
GATCTCGTCCGAGTCCGGCGTTCCGTCCCGTTGCAACGGAACGCTAAGCATCAAGTTCCCGTTCTTGCTGACAATGTCGGCGAGCATCCGAACAACCGAAGCGGCGGACTTGTAACGGTGCTGCTCAAAAATCGCGCGATCATAATGCCACGACCCGAGGCACGTATCGGTCTGCCACGCGAGAGGCAGAATACCCGCGGCCTTGCCGCGCTCAATGTCGTAGACGATCGCCTTGCGCTCGGTCTCGTCGAGTATTTTTCCATTCACAACCGCTTCGTTGCGACCATGGCGTTGAATGCTGGAATTGTAAAAGTGAGCGACAAGGTTCAACCCGACTTCATCGGTCACGCCGTGAAACGGCAGGACCGTGTCGTCGAAGTACACCATATCCGGCTGGTAATCGTCCCAGAGTTGTTTCACGCGCAGGAAAAACTTCCGCATGTACGGCGCGTCCGGCGTGCTGCTGCCCTGGGCCGGATCCCAATCCCACACGAGCTTCGTGCCCGGCTTGTGGTTTTGCGCGTAAAGATCCTGCGGATCGAGGCCGTCCCACCATAAACCCTTGCCGTCCGCTTTCGTCAATTTGCCGTCGTACGGCACGCCCGCCATCGGGCCCGTCTTGTCCGCCCCTTGCGCGACTTCGTACCAGGACCAGGCGTGCGAAGCGTGAACGCTTACGGCAAATCGCAGGCCATTCTTCCGCGCAGCCTTGGCCCAGCCGCCAATCAAATCCTTCTTCGGCCCAATTGCGACCGAATTCCACGGCTGATACTTCGAATTGAAGTTGTCGAAATTGTCATGGTGATTGGCCAGTGCCATGAAATATTTCGCGCCGTTTTTCTTGTAAAACGCCAGGAGCTTGTCGGGATCGAATTTCGCCGCCTTCCACTCGTGGATGACATCCTTGAAACCGTTTGTCGAGGGATGGCCATACTCCACGAGGTGCGATTTGTAATCGGCGTCGCCAGGAATGTACATCTTGCGCGCATACCAATCGCCGTGCTCGGGCTCGCATTGCGGACCCCAATGCGCCCAGATGCCGAATTTCGCGTCGCGAAACCATTCCGGCGTTTGATAGTTCGTCAGCGAATTCCAATCCGGCTTGAACGGGCCTTTGGCTATCGCCGGGAGATCAAGCGGCGCGTTCGTTTGCGCGAGCACCGAGATCGCAGGCAAACACAACAGTAATGCGCAGAATACTTTTTGAGGCATTTTCATATGAACCATTACGCTACACGAACGTTAACCTTGAACGCTCCCGGTACCGCATTCTCCGATACGATAATCAAATATCCGCCGCCGCAGCCGGAATACATCGCGCCCAGATATTGCCGCTGATACGCCTTTAACAAACCCATGAGATCGACGCGAATCAACGGATGCCGTACGACGCGCGGCAGCAACGTTTCCCAACATTTCATGTTGAGGTTGAGCGATGCGCCAAGTTTTTTTGCATCCATTTTGACGATGGCATCGTAACAATCCCAGCCGGATTGTCCGAGGCGCTTGACCCATTGCGGCTGGAGATTTTTTTTACCGAGCGGATTGTAGCCCTCCGGACGCGGCTCGACCGGAATCAAATGCAACACGTTGCCGAGCCATTTCGCCACGCGCGCATGGTTGCACGACTCAATGCGCACCGGGAAAATGCCGCCGTGGACTTTGTAATCGTAAGACAGCCGATTCACGCCAGGATAAATCAATCCGATCATATCCTGCGAGCCGCTGGGCGCGGACTTGCCCCGGTTTTCCGCGTCGTAAAGCTCGCGGACCAATGCGTCGAACGGGCGTTTGGGAATTTTTCCCTGCCAAAGTT
>JAICXV010000553.1 GCA_025934545.1 Verrucomicrobiia bacterium | reverse complement strand
GTCTGCAACTCCGGCGTGAAACACGAACTCGTCGGCGGCGAATACAACGAGCTGCGCCGCGAGTGCGAGGCAGCGGCAGCGGCGCTCGGCGTAAAAAATTTGCGAGCGGTTGATCCGAAAATGCTTAATGCCAACAAAGCCAAGCTGACCGAACGCCAATACCAATGCGCCTATCATGTGGTGGGAGAAATTCAGCGGGTCAATTTCGGCGAACGCGCTTTGCGCGACGGCGACTTCGCGCAGTTCGGCCAGTATATGTTTCAGAGCCACGACAGTTCGCGGGATTTTTTCAAGAACAGCACCAAAGAACTGGACCTCCTGGTTGCGCTCGCGCGAAAACACAAGGCCGCGCTTGGTGCGCGCTTGACCGGCGGCGGATTCGGCGGAGCGACGATTAATTTGGTTGGCCGCCTTGGGTTGGAAGATTTTATGAATTATATGGCGCGCGAATACACCAAGCAGTCGGGCATCGCGATGGAACCGCGCGTTTGTCAGATAGTCGACGGTGCGGGCGCGGTTGTGAAGTGACATTGCCGCGGGTCAATCTTCTGAATGAATCCTCTTGCGTGGGCGGGCGGGAGACTTATTTTTGACGCTTTATGAAAAGTCCAATTCGTGTTGCTGTAACGGGCGCTGCGGGCGCTATCGGTTATTCCATTTTGTTTCGCATTGCCTCCGGTGAAGTGTTCGGCGCTGATCAGCCAATTATTTTGAACCTCGTCGACATCGAACCAGCGTTGCCAGTGATGGAAGGCGTCGTCATGGAATTGCAAGACTGCGCCGCGCCGGTTTTGAAAGGGCTCAACGCGACCTCGAAGCTGGAAGAAGGTTTTAACGGTGTCAGTTGGGCACTGCTAATTGGCTCGGTTTCACGCAAACCCGGCATGGAACGCAAGGACCTCCTCGGCATCAACGGCAAGATTTTCACCGGCCAGGGACAAGCATTGGCCAAGCACGCGGCCAAGGACGTGCGCATCCTCGTCGTCGGCAACCCTTGCAACACGAATTGCTTGATCGCGATGCGCAGCGCGCCGGAAATCCCGCAGGACCGTTGGTATGCCATGACGCGCCTCGATGAAAATCGCGGCAAAGCGCAACTCGCCAAAAAATCCGGCGCGGATATCACCACTGTTTCGAACCTCGCCATCTGGGGTAATCACAGTCCGACGATGTTCCCGGATTTTTATAACGCTAAGATTGGCGGCAATCCGGCAACGGAAGTCATCAAGGACGAAAATTGGTTGAAGAACGATTTTGTCACGACGGTGGCTCAGCGCGGTACCGCGGTCTTGAAAGCGCGCGGCGCGGGAAGCGCGGCCAGCGCCGCCAACGCCGCGATTGATTCCGTGAAGTCAATCATCCAGCCGACACCCGCTGGAGATTGGAACAGTCTTTGCGTTTGTTCCGACGGCAGTTATGGAATTGAAAAAGGCATTATTTGCTCATTCCCAACGCGGACGATCGCCGGAAAAGTCGAAATTGTGCAGGGCCTGAAGGTGAACGATTTCAGCCGGAGCAAGATTGATGCGACTGTCAAAGAATTGAAGGACGAGAAAGCCATGGCGGCTGAGCTAGGGCTCGTCAAATAAATTCCCAGCGGGCAGGTAGGTAATTAGCTTAGGTTGATACAGGGCGAAATTGGAGGAACGGCCCGATTGCATTTTTTGCGAGACACTGCAAATATTTTTCGTAGAAGGTTTTAAAGGGGTCAAAAAATGCGCCGTATTATTCTCCTAGCTGAAGATAACCCGGACGATGTGCTGATCTTCCAGATCGCATTTCGCCGCGCCACGCTGCCGTACGATATATATGTCGTGCGTGACGGGGAGCAGGTCATTGCGTATCTGACTGGCGCCGGCCAGTATGCCGACCGGCAACGTTTTCCTTTTCCCGATGTGCTTGTGCTCGATCTGAAAATGCCCATTTGCTCGGGGTTTGACGTTCTGGAATGGTTGCGCAGTCAGCCGGAAAAGAAAGTGCGCGTCATGATTTTAAGTTCTTCCGACGATGCGCGCGATGTGCGCAAGGCCGCTGATCTGGGCGCGCGTGATTTTTTCGTGAAATCCCCGCGACTTCTCGATGTCATGCAACATCTGGGCGCGGATTAAATCGCTTTCGGCAATTCGATCCAAAAACGACTGCCTTTGCCCGGTTCGGATTCAATTCCAACCCGGCCATGCATCCGTTCGACGCCTTTTTTGACGATCGCCAGGCCCATGCCGGTGCCCGGATAAACATCGGTCGGATGGAGCCGTTCGAACACGCCAAAAATTCTCTGCTGATGTTCGCCCGCGACACCGATGCCGTTGTCTTCGACCCAAAGCCGGACAAAATCGCCACGCAATTCGCTCCAGATATTGACGTGCGGGGTCACGCCCGCCTTAACGAATTTAAACGCGTTGCTCAACAAGTTGCTGATCACGAACTCCAGCGTGGCGGCGTGCGCTTGCACGGGAAAGAAATGGCCACGCGAAAGGGTCGCATGCCGCGCGCGAACCTGGTCGACCATGGCCAGTTCGACGTCCTCAATCAGCTTCTGCAAATCAACGCGGTCGAACCGCAGTTCAGTGCGGCTTAAGCGTGAATAAGTCAGCAGGTCGTGCACGAGCATGTCCAGGCGCATCGCCGAAGACACGATCCGCTGGGCGTAGTCGCGGCCCGCGTCGTCCAATGCGCTTTGATAATCGTCGAGCAGGATTTGGGCGAAACTTTGCTGTGCGCGCAAGGGAGAGCGCAAGTCGTGCGCGATGGTGTAGCAGAACGTTTCAAGTTGTTCGGTTGTTTCCTGGAGAGACGCCGTGCGCTCAAGCACGCGTTGTTCCAATTCATTTTTAGCCGCCTGCAGTTCGGCCTGGGCTTTCTTTTGCGCAGTAATATCGCGGGCAATTTTCGACGCGCCGATGATGTGTCCGTCGGCATCTTTGATGGGTGAGACCGTCAAGGAAACGTCGATGAGCTCGCCATCTTTGCGGCGTCGGACT
>JAICXV010000600.1 GCA_025934545.1 Verrucomicrobiia bacterium | reverse complement strand
ATCTTGTCGAGCGCGGCCATGACCTTGGGCCAATTGTTATCGCCTTCGAGGAATTTGACGTCAAAGCCTTTGCCGAGCCCTTCGCTATTCATTTTTTTGCGGCTGAATTCTTTGATGTGCAGTTTTTGGATGCGTTTGCCGAGGACTTCGATCCACTGCTCGGGCCAGCCGTAACGCAATATGTTTCCGACATCAAAGTGCCAGCCGACCGCTTTGCTATTGAATTCGTCGACGTAACGGGCGGCTTCGAGAGGGCTGAGCAAAAAATTGTTCCACACGTCTTCGATGGCGATCTTGATGCCGAAATCTTCCGCCATCGGAATGGCTTTGCGAAGTTCAATCTGAGAGCGCTTGTAGGCGTCGGCATACGAAATTTCTTTCGTCACGACGGCCGGAACGAAAAGCACCGAGCTGGCGCCGTAGCGCTTGGCGTCCTGCAAAGTCTGTTTTAATCCTGCGACGGCGCGTTCGCGCATTGCCGCATCCGGGCTGGCCAAGTTTTCCGTCCAATGCGTCGAACAACAAACACTGGGAGTCTGCAAGCCCGATTCGTCCCGCGCCTTCAGGACTTCGTCCTGATTCATGTGGCTCATGGGCTCGACCCCGGCAAACCCAGCCGCCCGAATTGCTTTGAATTTTTCGAGCACGGAGCCCTTCACGCCGACGGTGGCGTACATGATCGCTTTTTTGATCTCGCGCTTTTTATCGGCGGCGAACAGTGACGGGGTCGCGGCGGCAATGGTCAACGTTGCAGCGGTGCTTTGGATGAATTGGCGGCGATTCATTTAGATAAAGGGTGTATGGCCGGGCATTGCCACTTGAGGAATCTCAACTTTGGCATCCCACGACAAGTCGGCTGGGACGATCGATTCTTTTGAATTGATGCAATCCTCCCACATGATGTTCTTGCCGGTGTAGGCAGCCATGCGGCCCATCACGGCCAGCGCCGTGCTCTTAATCATGCGATCACCGTTATTGATAACTTTACCGGCGCGAATGGCGGCGAACATTTCGTCGTGCTCGGTCTGATACATGTCGTTCTTGGGGCCTTCGTATTTCCATTTTTTCTCGCCAAGAATGACGTGCTGGTCGCCCTTCAAATGGCAAATACCTTTGGTGCCGGCAATGTCTTCCTGAACGGTTCCGTCGCAACGGTCCTGCTGGCGGCAAAAATGAAAGCCTTTCACGCCATTCGGATAATCGTAAACGACGGCGAAATGGTCGTAGATATTTCCGTTGTTTGGCTCGGTGCGGACTTGACGTCCGCCGGTGGCGATACAGCTAATCGGATCTTGCTCGTTCATCGCCCACGACATTTTATCGATGCTATGGACCGCCTGTTCAACGATATGGTCGCCAGAAAGCCACGTGAAGAAATACCAGCGTCGCACCATCCACTCCATGATGCTTTTGGTGTTTTCGCGATTGTAGGGCAGCGATTCTTTTCCAACCCGGCCCGTATTGTAAGTCGTATAAATTGTGCGGAGATCGCCGATGGCACCGTCGTGAAGTTGTTGAAACGTGGCGCGCTTCGGGTAGTGATAGCGCCAGCAAAAGCCGGCAACGAGGCATTTGTTGTTCTTTTTCGATTCTTCAACGGTTTTGAGGACGGAGCGAATACCGGGGCCGTCGACGGCCATCGGCTTCTCGGTGAAAATGTGTTTGTTCTTCGCGACGGCGTACTCGAGGTGCATCGGACGAAAACCGGGAGGCGACGCCATAAAGACAACATCGACGTCGCTGTCGATGAGTTTTTTGTAAGCGTCGAAACCGACGAATTGATGTTCGGTATCGACCTGCACGCGCGCGCCAAATTCCGTTTTCAGGTGTTCGAGACTCGAGTTGAGTTGGTCCTGAAAAGCGTCAGCCATCGCGACGAGCACGACGTTTTTGTCGGCATTCAACGCATTTGCCGCCGCGCCGCTGCCGCGTCCGCCACAGCCGATGAGGCCAACTTTCAACGTGTCGCTGTTCGGTGTGAACGAAGCTAGAGGGCCTCCTTTGGCTTTAACGTTTTTCGCAAAAATGTAGTTGGAAGAAAGCGCTCCGGCGGCGACGAGCGAGGACGCCTTCAGGAAATGGCGGCGCGAATAATCTGGAAATCGGTTCATACTGATTTTGGACGTTGATTCAGGCACTGATGTTACAATGGCGTGTCCGCGAATGTCACGCTTCGGGCGTTTTTGGTTTGTCGCGTTGTTCGAGAAAGAAATTTTGCAGGATGGTTCGGCACTCGGCTTCGCGCACACTGGGGGTGATGTCGCATTTATGATTAAGCGTCGGAAATTGAAGCAGGTTGACGGCACTGCCGGCGGCGCCGCCTTTAGGATCGCGCACGCCGAAAACGACTCGTGCTAAACGCGCATGGACCAACGCGCCGGCGCACATCGGGCACGGTTCTTTGGTTATATATATGGTGCAGTCGTTCAAGCGCCAGTCGCCAATCAACTCTTCAGCCTGAGTAATGGCGAGCATTTCGGCATGGGCGGTCGCGTCTTTGAGGAGTTCGACCTGGTTAAAGGCGCGCGCGATAATGCGGCCTTCGCGGACGATAACGGCACCGACCGGGACTTCCTCGGCTTCGTAAGCACGAGCCGCCTGTCGCAACGCTTCGCCCATAAAATAATGGTCGCTTTGCAGGTCGATGATGGGCGGTTCCATGCTAGTCCATTAGGCTGCGAGGCGGAGAATCTTCTTCTTCAATCGTCCACTCGTT
>JAICXV010000478.1 GCA_025934545.1 Verrucomicrobiia bacterium | reverse complement strand
TCCGCCGTCCGCTCCCATGAACAACGCGGGCAACAAAACTTCCTCGCACCCGCTCATGACGCTGAATTGCGGGCGGACAGCTTTCGCTTCACGGATCACCGTCAGGAATCGCGTGAAATCGCGGCTGCTGTCTTTAATCCCAACAATGTTCGGAAATTCCTGCGCGAGGCGTTTCACTGACGCCACCGCGATCTCGTTGCAATATTGCGGAATGTTGTAGAGCACGATGTCGATCGGCGTTTTCGCTGCCAAATCACGAAAGAATTGTTCGACACTATCGCCGCTCACGCGGTGGTAATACGGACCCGTCACAGAAATCGCGATGCAGCCCAGGTCGCGATACACTTTGCCGGCATCGACAATCATATCAATGTTCGGCTCCGCCGCACCGGCCATGACCGGAACGCGACCATTCGTTTCTTCAACGACAATCTTCACAACGCGCCGACGTTCTTCGGGACTAAGCCGGATAAATTCGCCAGTGCTCCCATTCGGATACAGACCCGACACGCCATTCTCGATCAACCAATTGATCAGCCGCCGCAGCTCAGTTTCGTTGATCGCGCCCGTGTCCATGAACGGAATAAGATGAGGTGTGAAAATGCCCTTGATCATATTTATGCCCGTTCGAAATCGATAAATCCGTTGTTCACCTCAACGCTTTTGAGCCGGACGTTCGTCTTCCCGCCGACATCCAATCCGCGCTCGCCACGAACGACACGGCCTTCGGCCGGTGCAGTCAGTAAACGCACGTAAGTTCCCTTTTCGGAAACGCCGGTAACGATCGCAGGAAACGTTTCGCCAATGCGCTTTTGCAACAACATCGCTGCGGCCACTTTTTTCATGAACCGTTCCACATGACGCGCAGCCGTTTCGCGGTCGTTGCAGTGCGCGGCGATTTTCGTCAGTTCATCTTCTTTAATGCTCGCGCTCGAACCACACGCTTGTTTGACCAGCCGTTGCATGACGAGGTCCGCGTAGCGTCGATTCGGCGCAGTCGAATGTGTGTAATCGTGCACCGCCAAACCGAAATGGCCCTGTTGCTCTTCGCCTGGCTTCTCAACGATGTACTCGCCGGGCCCAAGCGATTTCAAAATGGCGAGCGACAATTCCGGAAATTTTTCCGGATCAGCCTGCTTCTGTTTCGCTAGGAACGCGCTCAACGCTCCTGAGTCAGGAGCATCGGGCAGTTTAGTTCCGCGTTCGCTCGCGATGCATTGGATTCTGTCCCAGCGTTTTGGTGTGCGCACGACGCGGCGAATGGCCAGACAACCGCGCTCGCGCACATGCCGCGCCATCGAGACGTTGGCCGCCACCATAAAACTTTCAATGATGTCGCGCGCGGCGTTTTCCTGGATCTGCTCGAAACCTTCCACTTCGTTGTTCACTACGAGTGGAACATTTTCAACCCCGCCGAGTGTAAGCGCGCCGTTTTTCTTTCGGAAATCAATCAGGCGCTGACTCGTTTCGTGTTGCAGGCGCAGTTGGGCGAGAATCTCGTCACTGACCGGAAAACTACAGGGCGCAGGCGCTTTGCCATCGAGCCATTTGCCGACTTCATCGTAGTTGAGCCGCGCGCGATTGCGGACCAGCGCGGGATAAACGTCGACGTCTTTGACATCGCCGTCGTCGCACGTGTGGAATTCGATAATTAACGCAACGCGATCGGCGTCTTGTTTCAGCGACGTCAAATCGGTCGAGAGCCGCTCCGGCAACATCGGGAATGTCGGCCCACCCGTGTAAACGGAAGTCGAATTAAACGCCGCATGTTCGTCGAGCTTCGTGCCTCGTTGCACGACCGCGTCGACATCGGCGATGCCAACGAGAACGCGAATGGAGCCGTCGCTTTGTTTTTCCGCCCATTCGATCTGGTCGAGGTCGCGCGATTGCGTGTTGTCGATCGACGACCAGGCGAGCGCCCGCAAATCTTTGCAGGTTGGGCACGTCGCCGGTTTGGCGGCATTAGCTTCGGCCAGCACGTCCGCTGGAAAATCCGGCCGAAACCCATCATGGAGCATGGCGTCGTGCGCGCGCTTTTGAAAATCAACATTCACGCGCCGAGCCTAAACGTTTGTCTTCGCGGGCTAAAGTTTAAACCGGCCTGTCTACTTTTGAATCGTTTGTTCGAGGTCGCCGATGATTTTGTAAATGCTCGGTTGTTCTGCCGGAACACCAGCCGCATCCGGGGCTAAGGTCGCTGACGACGATAGGGAAGCGGGTTCCCTTATCCCCGGTATGTCCGTCACTCCCACCGCTTTATGCTTGCCCCAAACGGACTTCGATACGTCACGCATTTCACCTCTGGCAGTGGTCAAGTCCGCCGGATATTCCACCGTGTATTCGATGCGAAATTCCTTTCGCGCTTTCGCCGGCAACGCAACTTCCCATTTCACCAGCCCTTTGACATCGGGTTTGACCTCCGGTTGAAGTTTCACGTTGATGACTTTGATTTCGTCCGTTTCAGAAACTGGAATGCGATCGGCCAATTGGAACATGGTCGATTTTTCCGACAGGTTTTCAGCACTCACCAGAAACGAGGCGAGCATCCGTTTGCGTTTTCCCGTCCAAGTAACGGAGCTGCGTTTCTGATCAATCGTGCGCGCGAGTTTCAAACGATCGGCCACACCGAGGAACATCGAGAATTTTTCACCTGATGCCACGAAGTCCGTTTCAGTCGTGCCGGTGAACGCACCATCGCTGTAGAGCAACACTTTGCCCGGCAGGAACGGCTGGCCGGAATTGTTAAACAAGTCGGCCGTTTCAATCGCGTTGAGCGAAAGTTCCGGCGCAGCCACGATGCGCGGCGTCATGCCAAGGTTGGCGCTGCCGATCGGAACGCGAACCATGCGGCCATCAGAGCGAACTGTTTGCGCGGCGGCAGCGTTGAATTGAGCAGTCGTGCCGCGTTTTTGTTGGACGCGTCGGAACGTTTCACCGGCAGATTGCTGGCGGGCGCGCTGAGCTTCGACATTGCCGTACCATTCTTTCTTCACGTCGTCGCGGTTGGCGTTGATGATGTTGTTGTAATTGCCGTTTTGCGTGTCGAAATAAACCTGTGCGCGTTGGAACGTATCGCGATCGGTGTTGACCACTTGCGCGAGCGAATGACTGCCGCCGACCAGCAAGGCCTCAAGCTCTGGAATTTTCGCAATGGCGTTCGGGCGTTGCGTGGAAAAAGTCAGAGCAACATTGTCCCAATCTTCACCAGTCGTTTGCGTGACGACGGCATAAGAAGCCATCGTAGCCGCGCCGCCGTCCTGGGTCGCGCGCAATTCATGGAGTGGTTCCCAACTTGCACCCGGCAACAAATAATTCAGCGACAACGTTGCCGTCGCGTCGGTAGCCGCTTTCAGCGTTACGATGATGGTGCGTTGCTCGAGTTGAGCGCGTTGACGAAGCTCCTCCAACTTTTGCTGGCGCGCACGCAATTCAGGCTCGAGTTCGCGTC
>JAICXV010000213.1 GCA_025934545.1 Verrucomicrobiia bacterium | reverse complement strand
GTCGCGCGCGCCGCCGGCGCTGTTGTGACAGCTCGCGCAGAGATGTTTTCCCGGAAGATTGATATCAGCGGTATCGCGACTGTGCCCCACATCATGACATTGCTCACAAGTCACGTTGAGATGTTTTGAATGATCGAAATTGCCGCGAATAAAGAATCGATCGGGAATCACCGGCTTCAGCACAATCGGCGCGAGGTCTCCGGTCGGTTGCACCTCGTGACATCGCGCACATCCCGAAAAACCGGCCATCTTATTTTTTTCCGTGCTGAAAAACATAGCGCGCTCCAGGTCCTCTCCCGATTGCGCTTGCTCGCGAAGTTGCCGCACCTGTTTTGTGACAAACTTCTTCACCTCGCCCTCCCGCGTTATACCTTTGCGCATTGCCAATTCCCCATACTGCGACGGCAGACTGCGCAGAAACGCTCGCACCGCCTCAACATTCCCGTGCGGCAACATCAGCTCCGCGTTATGCGAATCAAATTGTAACGCATGGCACGCCTTGCAATTCGCATCGAAGGAGATTTTCTGATAATACGCCCCGGACGCGTCCGGCTTGTGACAGTAAACGCAATCGAGTCCTTTCCCTTGCAGCTTCACGTCGTTTTGAAAATGCCGCTCATGATTGAACCGCAACGTGTCGGTCTCCTTCAGTTTCTGCGCGTGAATTTGAAAATCGGGATGGTCCGCAAACGAATGAAAGACTTGTGTATAACCTCGCGGTGGCCGCGCTTCCTTGAACAAAACACGGCCCAGCTCTGCCCGGTAATCAAATGCCGCCGCTTGTAACTTCTGCCCTTTTTCAAATGCCGCCTCCATCATGGTCGCGTTGCCGTGGCACGAAATACAATTGGCATCCGTCGGTTGCTGCATCGGTCCACTGCCCTGATGTTCGCGATGACAAGCCGAACACGAATGATCGCGCACAACGTTCGGTTGGTGAAAATTGTGATGCGTATGGCACGCCTGACATGAACCATCAATCGCCTGCATGTCCGTTTTCGAAAGACTGCCCAATTTGTGAAATTCAAGCGGACCCGGATCGGCCGTCATCGCCGCCGTCACCCATTGCGAGGGTCCATGCACCGCCGCATTGTGACATGCCGCGCACGTCGGTTCATTCGCCGGCCCAAATTTCCATGATGCGCGCTTGAAGGTCTTGTCCATGCTCTGGCGCATAAACGCAATCCCGGCATGTTGCGATGACAGCGGCCCCGGGGAAATAAATCGGAATGTAAACGGACCGCAAATCGCCAGCAGTAATGCGCCAAGCACTGCGGCGACGAAGCATAATGTAAACACTTTTCGTTTTCCGCGCAGACTTCGCACCGGTGCGCACTTCGGAATCGCGCGGCTGCAAGTTCCATCCGGCAATGGGCCTGCTTCGCACGGGCCGCCGTGCTCTTTGGGCCTTGTGCAACGGTAGCGCCCTTTCGTTTCGCCAGGTTTCAGCTCCAGCGCCGGCTTGCACTCAAACGTCGCTCTGCATTTTCCATTTGAACTCGGCCCGACCCGGCACGGCGTCCCTTCGCAGGCGCGGCCGCAGATCCA
Source organism: Verrucomicrobiia bacterium (assembly GCA_025934545.1). GTDB lineage: Bacteria > Verrucomicrobiota > Verrucomicrobiia > Limisphaerales > Palsa-1400 > JAICXV01. The sequence continues at coordinate 3,819 of JAICXV010000213.1, read as the reverse complement.
ATCCTGATTGGGCCGCTCATATTGCCGCGCGTCAAAATCTGGCGATGGCAACTGCTCACTCACCGCGCACCTCCCGAAAACGCGTAAACAATCACGATGTGCGTCAGCGAAAAAATCAACAACCCATACGTGAGCGGAATATGCACGAAGAGCCAGACCTTCAACGTCAGTTGCAGCGAATGATGATAATCCAAGCCGTCCTTCTGCCGCACCAATTCCCCAATCCTGTCCATAATCAAACGTTCATTGTCATTAAGGAAGCGGTTCAAATCGGAAATTTGATAAACGGTGTGTTGCAAGGGCCTGCGAATTTCGAACAAATGTTTCAGTCGGTTTTGCGGCCCGCGAAAGAACGAATCGAGATGTTTCACATAAAAATCCGCAATCGTCGTCGATTTTCCTTCCGGAACCGACTTCAGCGCCAGGGCCTCGGCTTGTTGATGGAGTGATTGCCGGATCGCCGGGATGCGTTCAAAAACAACTTCTCCGCCGCGAGCCGTCATTCGTTTCGGCAAAGACCGTGAAACAAACCAGCCAAACAAACCGCTGATCGTCACGCCCAGATACAACGCCGCCAAAACTCCATCAAACCACCCTGTCGGCGGCCTGAACGCAATGTGGACGCCGAACAAAACCGCCGTCAATAAACCGAGATATAAATGGAATTGCAGCCACGCCTCCGACGAACCCAACGGCAAAAACGGCAAACGCTTTCGCGCGTTATAAACCGTTAGCACCATCATGAATGCAAAAAGCAACCAACCAGATATAAACGGAAATCCCGACACTTGATCGTGGAACTTTAAATAACCTCCGACCAAAATCACCGTGCCGGCGACAAAGAACAGCAACCCGGTCGCTCGTTGGTTGGCAAAGGTCATTGCTACTGTTATTGGCACAAATAAGACATCTGAAGCAAGCCGTCGTTTCTGCTTCCAGTTTATAAAAAGATTGGCGTCGGCATAAACTTTCCTCATATTCGGCCTTCAATGAAGTCGATGACCGGGTATGGGCGTGGCGAGTGCGCTCAAGCCGGATTCAAAATCACCGTTGAAGTCAGCTCCGTTAACCGCAAGCAAAGTGAAATTGCGGTAAATCTTCCGCGTGAACTCGAAGTCCTCGAAGCCCAGGTCCGCGACGCCGTCAACGAACGCGTCGCACGCGGTCGCGTCACCGTGCGCCTTTCTGTTCACGCAGCCAGCGCCTCCGGCAAACTGAAAATCGACACCGCGCTGGCCAAAGCCCACACCAAAGAATTAAAAAAGCTCGCGAAAACTTTAAATATTCCCGACGCCATTTCCCTCGATTTGCTCCTGCGCATTCCCGGCGTTCTGCAGGCCAGCGAAGAAATCGCCGAGAGCGACCAAATCTGGCCGTCCGTTTCCAAAGCACTGAATCGCGCGCTCGACACGCTTGTCTCGATGCGCACGAGAGAAGGCGCGCACCTCGCTAAAGACCTTCAACAGCGCATCGGCCTGATGCGCGACGCCGTCGCGCGCGTCCAAAAACAAGCGCCCCAAGTCGCCGAACGTTATCGCCAGCAACTGTTCGAACGGATCAAAACCGCCGGCATCGAAGTCCCCGGCCTCGAGGATGAGCGATTGTTAAAAGAAGTTTTCTACTTCGCCGACCGCATCGACATCACCGAAGAACTGACCCGTCTGCAAAGTCATTTCAAACAGTTCGACGACTGCATCAAAAAAGATGAGCCGGTGGGCCGCACGCTCGATTTTCTTGCGCAGGAAATGAACCGCGAAATCAACACTCTCGGCGCAAAGGCCAACGACAGCATTATCTCGCGCGAAGTCGTCACCTTAAAATCAGAATTGGAAAGATTCCGCGAACAAGTTCAGAATGTAGAATGATGCCGCGGACGTCATTATTGATCGTAATTTCGGCGCCATCGGGCGGCGGCAAAACCACGCTCTGCCATCAAATGCTGACGCGGCACTCGGGCATGACGCGCGCGATTACCTGCACGACTCGCCCGCCGCGTCCCGGCGAAATCGACAAGCTCGATTATTATTTTCTCTCGCGAAATGACTTCGACCAAAAACTCCGCGCCAGCGAATTTCTCGAAAACGCCACTGTTCACGGCCACAGTTACGGCATTTTAAAATCCGAAGTGCTCGCCCGCCTCGACGAAGGCAAAGACGTCCTCCTCAACGTCGACGTCCAGGGCGCTGCCACTATCCGTAAACACGCCGAGGAAGATCCGCACCTGCGCCACGCGCTCGTCACCGTTTTCCTCACTCCCGCGACGATCGCCGAATTGGAACAACGTTTGCGCCGGCGCGGCACGGAATCACCCGAAGATTTGGAGCGACGACTCAAAAACGCGCGCCAGGAAATTGCTCAGTGGAAACATTTCCAATACCTCATCATCAGCACAACCATCGCTGAAGACGTCCGACTGATGGAAGCCATCGTCGAAGCCGAACGCATGCGCCAGTTCCGCGCCGTCCCGCCGCAATTCGATTAAGAAGCAAACGGGTTTTTCGGAGGAGGTTTGTTTTCCGTCGGTGCCGCCAATTTTGGACATGCCAGCGGCGAACCGAGTACGTAAATCAAACCCATGACCAAATGGCCAAGATAGAAAAATGACAGCGACATGAGATCGATCGTTAGCCAGTCATAAAGGCGCAGTGCCAATGCAACCAACAACGTTCCCGGCATCAGTGCCGCGCCGCAAAGTTTCCACGCGCCAAATAAAGTCAGCTCTCGGTCGGCAAACCACGCGACTAACTTCGCAACGAACATACCGACGACTGAGATCAACGCCCAGGAAACAAACAGCTACTCCACCCCGCCCTCGAACGCCAGCCCCCACACCAGCGGTAGACGCTCCCCCATCCTCTGTTCTAGGTGCGACCGCGCCACACGGATCGTGTGTTCGCGCGGATAATCAAACTCCACACACCCAAACACCGACCTGAGCAACGAACACGCCCGCCCATAATTCTTTCGCAATTCAATTTGAAAATCCGCCGCCTCGGAAAACTGGGGATTATCGCTGGTATCTATCTGCACTGAAGCAAACTTCGTCTCCACGACGATCGGCGAATCAATGCCGGTAATGTTTCCTCCTTCGATTGCTGCGGTTTCAGGAAGTTGCGCAATCGTCTGGCTGACGACCGGCCCGTAGGCATGTGCCAAAAACCAAACCAGACTTCCGCTCGTCACCAACGCAAAAATCAATTGCACCAGCAGCAATCGCCGCACAGGCGCTAACGCGAACGCGGCAATGCCGCCAAATGTGAACGGTTGCCAGGCTGAACGCGCGTCTTCGGCCACGGCTACACAACAGCAGTTGGCCCGCTGCCCTTTTTATCGGGCGGCGGCTGGACGATATTGACCACCAGAGGAAAGCGAAGCTTCATCACATCATCGACGAGCACTTCGACAAAATACGCTCCCGGCGTTTCAAACTTCACCTGGCCCAGAACCGTGACATTCGTCGCGTGCAGATTCACATCCTGCAACGCAAACTTGAGATCACTTTTTCGCAACACCGTCACCTGGTCCGGCCCAATCAACCGGACACTTTCATTGAACTGTCCGAAGCCGGCCGTCCACCGGTTAAAAAAACACAGCTTCAATGCCGTCACCGGCAACTGCTGCACGTTGATGTAATTGAGCACGCCAACAAGGATGAAGTTGCCACTGCTTTCCTGGCGAACATCCTCACAAATCAGCGAGCATTGCAGGTCCGGTAAAATTCTGGATGGTGTCATTTTAAACTTTCGTTGAAATTTCCGCAGCGCGCACCGTGTTCTGCATTAGGATCGCAATCGTCATCGGCCCAACGCCGCCCGGGAC
>JAICXV010000739.1 GCA_025934545.1 Verrucomicrobiia bacterium | reverse complement strand
GAGTTCGATGTAACCGATCGAGCCAGACAACTGTTTGACCTGGCCGGCGACGCCTTCATTGCCTTTCGCGCCGAGGCCGGTTGGCCATTTGACCGAAGTATTTTTGCCGACGTGCTTCGCCCACTCCCGACTGACACTGCTCAAGTAGTCAGTGAAAATATAGCTCGTTCCACTGCCGTCCGAACGATGCACAACTACGATGTCCAAATCGGGAAGCGCGACACCCGGGTTAAGTGCGGCAATTGTTTTGTCGTTCCACTTTGTGACTGAGCCCAGGAAAATCGCCGCGGTGGTTGGCCCGTCCAGTTTCAGTTTGTTCGCGGCCGGCAGATTGTAGGTCACCACGACAGCGCCAGCGACCGTTGGCAAATGGAGCAATTTGCCCGGCGCCCTGGCCAGGTTCTCATCGCTCATCGGACCGTCAGACGCGCCGAAGTCAACGGTCTGCGCGAGAATCTGCTTTTGGCCGCCACCGGAACCAATCGATTGATAATTAAAGCGCACCGAAGGATCGATCTTGCTGTACTCATCGAACCACTTGGAATAAATCGGGTATGGGAATGTTGCTCCCGCGCCGTTAATCAACAATTGTGCGCTGGCGACCGACGCGCTGGCAAACACGCCGGCGGCACTGGCGAAAATGTTGATCAACCTGGTTTTCATATTGTTTCTTGTCGTCCGCCGTTAAAACTTAACGTTCAGCTCTGCCATAAAATGATCGGCCCGGCCTGACTGCTTTGGCGCGTTGATGATGGCTTCATTCTTATAGAAGAAGGTCGTGGCATTGAGAAAATCAGTGAAGGCGTACGATGCCGAGACCCAATGTCCTTTCACGTTCGTGCCACCGAAAAGGCCGCTGGCTTTGCCGGTGCCTACGAGCTGCGGATTGCCGCTCGCATAGAACACGGTGTTATCTTCGTCTTCCAGCGCGTCGAGCCAGGCGTCGGCTTCCAAACGTTGATAACGATAATTAATTTCCCAATTATTTTTCTTGTTCGCTTTGCCGAGGTTCAGGCCGAGGCGATAGCCGATATTGTATCTCGGCGCGCCCGGATTATCCATGTAATCAAAGGTCGGACGGATCGGGAACGGTCCCTGATACAGCGGGAAATTGTCGACCTTGTAAGTCAACGAGGCAGTGGCGATGACCGGATTAAAGTCATACTTCAAAGCAAACGTCTTTGGGTCGCGTGTGTTGCCGGCATTATAGAACGGCTGCGATTTTGCGCTCAACGCGTCGTGACTATTGATGCCGAACATGCCGACGCCAATTGAACTGTCGAAGTGAGGCGACCAATTCGCTTCCCATAACAGTTGTCCGCCCACCACGTATGGGTCATGAGTCGGACGCGAGCCATCGGGATTGGATTGGTTCAATTCATCCAGCACGAAAAACGCGCCGTTCGCCTTCAAGGCTTGACCCGGTGCGAACCGGTGGACGAACTGCACCGCGCCGCCTTCGGGATCGATGTCGTAATCCCAAATCATGTTCGAGAATTGGAACGGGTTATCCATTTTGCCGATCGTGGCGCTTGCTACCCAAACGTTATTGCTCCAGGGCGTCCAACGGACATAAGCCGCGTCCAGCCAGATGAACTTGCGCGACTGCAGCGAGTTCAGGTCCTGGTTGGCGGAAATAGGCGCGCCGCCGACGAGTGTGCCTCCGGGGTTGGTTTGCGGATTGCCGGTAGCGAGCCGCAAGCCGACGTCGAAATGATCACCCAAACCGATGTAAGTGCCGAGCCGCGCACGGAGCCGATAGCGGTCGCGGACATGGAACTGCGCGCTTTCGGCATTATTTTCTTCATATCGCCCGCGGAAATCGCCGCTCCATTTGACGGACGTGACCCAATCGGGCATGGCGGTTTGCTTGCGATATTGTTTTTGGAATTCCTTGTCCGACTCGACCTTTGTTT
>JAICXV010000529.1 GCA_025934545.1 Verrucomicrobiia bacterium | reverse complement strand
TCTCCAATCCTCCATCCTCGCACTCGCTCGCCCGTCGCCCCTCTGACCTCGCCCCTTTCCTGATCTCAGGTCTCCTGCTCGCCGTCAGCATCGCGCTTGCGGCGAGCTTCTGGTCCCAGTTCAAAGAAGAAAACGACGAGAAGGTTCGCGTCGCCCGCAATTTCTACGGCACACTGACGGTTTTCGAGCATCGCCGCAAAGACTCAAACGAACATCATTTTCTGCTTCAGCACGGACGCATCACTCACGGGCTTCAATTCGTCGACTCTGAAGAAGCGGCGTGGCCGACCACTTATTACGGTGAAGACAGCGGCGTAGGTCTGGCCGTTCGCGGACTGCCCGAAAAGAATCGCCGCATTGGGCTGGTTGGACTCGGTACGGGCACGATGGCGTCCTACGGCAAAGCCGGCGATTACCTCCGGATTTACGAAATCAATCCGATTGTCAGAGATATCGCCTCCTCGAATTTCTCTTATATCTCGCATTCGCCTGCAAAAGTTGAGATTGCCATGGGCGACGCGCGGCTCTCGATGGAACGCGAGCAACCTCAGCATTTCGACCTCCTCGTCCAGGACGCTTTCAGCAGCGATGCCATCCCCGTTCATCTGCTAACCAAAGAAGCTTTCCAAATCTACGAACGCCACCTGAACACCAATAGTATTATCGCCGTTCACATCTCGAATCATTACCTCGATCTCGAACCTGTCGTCGCCAATCTGGCGCAAACGTTCGGTTATCACTCGGCCATGATCGACTACGATGAAAATGACGAAGAGTGGTGGCTGTACGCCTCCACTGGATTTTGCTGACGAAATCTCCGGAGATTTTAAACGCGCCCGCCATTCAAAACGCCTCTGTCTCGATAAAGTCGAAGCGTTCGGTTCCATTGTGGACCGACGATTTCACGAGTGTTTATCAGATTTTGAAGTAGTAAAAACAACGCCCGGGATTTCTCCCGGGCGCACAAACAAACACTAACCGTTTTCTTTGTCCCTATGGTTCAGTCATCCACGCGGATTTTGCGCGGCTTGACCTTTTCGGATTTGGGCAGTGTCAACGTGAGGATTCCCTGGTTCATTTTGGCCGTGATCTTCGCGCCATCGATTGCCGGGTCCAATTGGAAGACGCGGCGATAATCGGCCTGCCGCCGCTCGCGGAAGATCGGCTGTCCGGGAACCTGGTCGGTGGCACGATGGCCGACGATCGTGATCTCGTTATCCTGCAACGTAATTTCCAGGCCTTGCTTGTTCACCCCAGGCATGTCGGCTTCGAGGACATAGCCATCTTTGGTTTCAAAGATATTCACTTCCGGCGCGACGTATTCCTCGCGTCGAGCGTTGCCGTTCTGAGGCGTCGTCGTCGTTGTAGCGGCTGCGTTTTGCGGTTCTTTGGTTGTTGGCATAATAAATCGTTTCCTTTCGTTGTTTTTTCCCGGCGGGCAGAAGTGCTCGCCGGGAATTGGTTCATTGATCAGCTTACATTGACATCAATCTGTTTCGGCTTCGCTTCCTCGGCCTTTGGCAAAGTGACGGTCAGAATGCCATCCTTGTAGTTAGCTTTGACAGCGTCCGACTTCACGGGCGTCGGCAGAGTCACCGTGCGCTGGAATTTGCCGACGAACCGTTCGGAGCGATAGACCTCCGAGTCTTCGTGCTTTGTCTCGCTCTTGCGTTCGCCGGAAATCGTCAGTGTGCCGTCGTGAAGCGATACTTCAATGTCCTCCCGCTTCATGCCCGGAACCTCCGCTTTCACCGTCAGATTGTCTTTGTCTTCGTACACGTCCAATGCCGGAGCCCAGCCGCCACTGAATAACTGCGAGCCTCGGGCTAGTTCGTCGAACGGCGATTCAAACAGCCGATCCAATTCATCTCGCAAATTAGTCAGCCTGCCGAGAACAGGCCAATTTGCGACCTCAGGTCGTGTCAATCGTGTCAGATAATTCATAGCTATTTATCCTTTCGTTTTTGTTTAGCAATTAAATCGTTATTGCCATCCGATTGATAAAATAGCTTTGGCCATGCCAAAGCGTTGACGCGGGTTGCTACTTCATAAGTTTCTTCGTTACAACGACTTATGGTTATAATACCGTCAAAACAATCTGTGTCTTGGTAGAGCCATAATGGCTCTAAGCGTCTAAGGGTCTCCAGAGGGAGTCATTATGACGCTACCATTCGGATTACTTTGCAATAGCAACCAGTCTGCACGCCGCAGCGAACGTCTCACCTCCTTCTTGACACTTGGCACCTGACACTCTTCGTTTTGGAGATGCCGACGGAACAGCAGATCACGGAAGCGCTCAAGAATGTGAAGTACCCCGGATACAGCCGGGACATCGTCTCATTTGGACTTGTAAAGGAAATCTCAGTCAACAATGGCGCCGTGAGCGTGCTCATTCAATTGACAGGCGGAACTCCCGAGGTGGCGCCGCAAATCAAAACATCCGTTGAAGACGCAATACGCGCCGTGCCCGGTGTAACGAATGCGACGGTGCAGGTGAAGCAACAGAGCGCTGCGCCATCAGCCGTTCAGCCGAACAAACTGCCCGGTATTCGCCGTGTCATCGCTGTGGCCAGTGGCAAGGGCGGCGTGGGCAAATCAACCGCCTCAGTGAATCTCGCGTGCGGACTGGCATATCTCGGAGCGTCCGTGGGCTTGCTCGACTGCGACATTTACGGCCCGAGCATTCCGCTCATGATGGGCATCAACCAAAAGCCCACGCTCAGCGATGAAGGCAAAATGGTCCCGCCGTCCAACTATGGCGTAAAATTGATGAGCATCGGATTTTTGGTCGAAGGCGATCAACCGGTAATCTGGCGGGGACCGATGATTATGAAAACGATCCAGCAGTTTTTCATGTCGGTCGAGTGGGGAAATCTCGATTACTTGCTGGTAGACCTGCCGCCCGGGACCGGAGATGCCCAACTGTCCCTTTGCCAAACCGTGCCGCTCGATGGCGGTGTGATCGTGACCACGCCACAGGAGGCATCGTTGGGAGTAGTGCGCAAAGGGATTGCGATGTTTCAAAAAGTGAATGTGCCCATTCTCGGCATCATCGAGAACATGAGCTACTTCACTGCGCCGAACGGTGATCGAATCGAAATTTTTGGACATGGCGGCGGCCGCACTG
>JAICXV010000051.1 GCA_025934545.1 Verrucomicrobiia bacterium | reverse complement strand
GGTGATGAGAATGCGACGTTGCCAGTAACGGAACTCCTTGGTCACGATCGGAGGAGCGGCGCCGCTAGAAACCTCGGTGGTCGGATTCATGCGCGAAGAGGTCCGCTCCCACCAAACAGATGATCGAGGCATTGGTCTGCCAGTTGCGTTTGGTAAATGATGTCGAGCACTGTGAATCGACGGCGGATGTACCACGCCTGCACGAAGCTGTCGCGGAGTCGTGTGCGTGCGATTCCAATTTGCTCGGACTCAAATGGCGCGCCGACAGTTTGCAGCATCGATTTCAATTCCGCGTAAGGAATGAGTTGCCCACGAATGTCCTCGCGCAGTTGCAGCCAAACCGAACTCAACTTTTGCAAACGTGCGCGTAGCACTTCGCGGGTTGGATATTTGGCGCTGAATTCTTCGACGACTTTGTCGACGAAGTTTTCGGAGGCGTAGCGTGTTCGAATTTGTTTTTCGAAATCGGCGAGGGTCGGCCAATTCGCGCAGCACGAATCGACATCCAATTTTTCGATGGGCAGCGTCAGCAAATATTCGTAGAGTGCAGTGATGGTCAGAGTGGCGATGCCGACTTTGAAACCGTGCGAGGGCGCTTTGCCATTATATGTGTGGTGTTGCATATCCCACAAATGGCTGAACTGGTGTTCCGCACCGGATGCCGGGCGACTGGTGTTGCTCCATTGCATGGAAAAACCGCCGAGCATGAGCGCTTCAGTTAAACGGCCGATTGCGGCGGCATCTGCATCGGAAATTTTTTGTGGATTGCCCAAGGCATTACGCAAACCGGCCTGGGCCATTTGCCATGCTTTCGCGTCGATTGGCTCGATGCCAAGGGCGTCGGCGATAATCCAGTCTGCGCCCGCGGTGAGTTTTGCGGAGAGGTCGGCGTAACCGGACGCGGTCATTTCGCGCGGGGCGCGGCGCAAAATTTCGGTGTCGGCTAAAACCGCAAGCGGCGCGGGACAGCCGAAGGTTTGTTTCGAATCATTGTAGGTAATCGACGCGCCCGAAGCGGTATATCCGTCCATCGACGCCGCCGTTCCAACGGCCATGTAAGTTCGGTTTACCCGGTGCGATGCCAGTTTGGTGACATCATTGATACTGCCGGAACCTACCGCGACCGGAATCGCGTTGTGTGATTTGAGCTTGGATTCGAGTTCCTCGACGAAATTGTAGGCGGCGTAAAATTTAGGGTCGGTGAAAATGTGCGGTTGCACACATGGGATACCGCTTTTTTGTAACACCTGCAAAACGGTGCGCCCGGCAATATCAAAGGTTTTTGTGTCGGCGACGATCGCGGCGGATTGGTTCGGAAAGTATTTGCGAAAAAATTCGGCGGCATTTTGCAAAGCGCCGGGTGCAACCAGCAATCCACGCGTTTCGCGCGCGGACTCTAGCGCTTCGGCTGAAGAAATTTTTTCGAGTTTTGGCGGTCGCGGCACGCGACAAGAATTACTAAACGCGCACGGCTAACGACAGCAAATTAGCGACGGCGACGGAACCCAAAGGCCGCGCCCAAGCCAACGACAAAGGCGAGCACGGCGGCAACCGGCGCAACGTTTTGAGGAGGGACCTCTTCGACCTGGCCTCGGTCGTCGCCTTTCTTTTTATTGCCGCTGGCGTCTTGGTCGGCTGGGACAGCGTATTGGTTCGGCACAATGGCTGCGCCGGTTTCGCGCGCGTAAACTTTCGTGAACTCCGCGCCGATGAACATGATGAGGGACGCGTAATAAATCCACAGAAGAATAACCACTACCGAGCCAGCGGCACCGTAACTTGAACTGGTCGCTTGTTTGCCCAAATATAAACTGAGCAAAAACTTTCCGCCGGTGAATAACGCCGCGGTGACCAATGCGCCAATCAAGACCGGCCGCCAATCGACCTTTACGTCGGGCAAATATTTAAAGAGCAGTGCGAAAAAAATCGCCACCACGACGAAACTGGCCAGCGCTCCCAACAACGGCACGATAAAATCCGGGAGCGGAAACATCCCGCTGATGCTATGCGACGCAGCCTCGGCCGCGGTTGTCAGCACCATCGAAATCAAAAGTAAAAAGCCCAACCCGAGCACCATGCTCAATGACAAAAACCGGTTGCGGATGTAAGCCCAGATGCCCGCGCCCGGTTTGGCTTTGACGTCCCAGATGGTATTGAGCGCGTCCTGCAATTCGCCGAAAACTCCCGCAGCGCCGAATATCAGGGTGGCAACTCCAATGATGGTCGTCACGATGCTGCCGCTGAAATGTCGAGCGGTCATCATTGAGTCAATCGTCGTTCCCGCCTTATCGCCCATCATGCTGGCGATCTGTTGATGCAAAAATTGTTTGACCGTGTCCTCTCCAAATATCGCGCCGGCCAACAATAAAATGATGACGAGCAATGGTCCGATCGAAAACATCGCGTAGTAAGCGAGTGATGATGCCAGCCGGACGGCTTTGTCTTCACCGAAGCATTTGAAAGTCCCCTTGCCGATACCGAAAAGTTTTTTTGCCGTCATAGGTCCGCCCCCTTTGCAATTTAATACGTCTTTGCGGGCACACTTCGTTGAAAAACCGGTCAGGCGCTACCCCTTCCTTTAATCCGGTATTTACCGATTCCGTTTCCGTTGTTCGCTTCCTTGAAAAAAGGCCATTTTCGCGTGAGGGTTGTTTAGGAGGCTTTTTATGGAAACTGAAACAACCCACAGATCTTCGTTCTTCGGACTCATCGGCCATTTGCGGCAGGAAGTGATGAGATTAATTCGTCAGGAAATTCAACTCGCCAAAGCCGAGATCATGGAAAAGGTCTCGAAAATGATGCGCAATGCCATTTTCGCCGCGGCGGGCGGCGTGGTCGCGCTGATCGGCGCGGAATTGTTGTTCATCGGTATCGGTGTGGTCGCTGGTTATGGCTTCACAAAACTCGGCTGGGACACAGGGCTTTCGTACGCGGCTGGCATTGGCGGCATGGGAATTCTCGTTGTTATCGTCGGGGTGGCATTCCTGATGAAGGGCATCAGTGCGTTCAACGCGAAGGAGCTCGCGCCGCAACAAACAATCGATACGATGCGCGAATTGGCCGGCAAACCCGCTCTGCCGAAAGTGGAAGTTAAAGATAAAAAGGCCAAAGCGCATAACGGCGACCATAAAGAAACCGCGGAGGAACTTCGCAAACGCTTCGAACAAACGCGGCACGAAGTCCAACGCACGACGGCGGAACTGCGCGAACGCGCGCATCTCGGTCACGCCGTGGCGCGTCATGTCAGCGGTCACCCAATGCGGACTCTGGCGATGGGGCTGGCCAGCGGTTATCTCGGTGGCCGAATTTTGAAGAAGCGCATTTCAAGCAAGAGCGAGGACGAGGGAGCCGACAAGTTGGCCAAGCGCCTGGAAAAGAAGATCGATAAACTTGAAGCGCATCACCACAGAGGAACGCTGCTCCAGAAATTATTTTCTAAAGTTTAGCACGCTGTTCTTCCAATCCGTTATCGCAACGCGCATCTGGTCTCCCAGGTGCGCGTTATTTTTCACGTGTTTGGGAATGTAATCGGGCGAGGTGCCGATTAAATCTGTGGTCACGAGAATTTCACCATCGCAACCGTGGCCGGAGCCGATGCCGATGGTAGGAATCGGAATGCGTTGCGTTATTTCCGCAGCAACAGGGCCGGTCACCAGTTCAAGCACGACAGCGAATGCGCCGGCGTCGGCGAGGGCCTGGGCGTCGGCGAGCAATTCCTGGCGTTCGGATTCGCGTTTGCCTTTAATGTAGTAGCCGCCTTCTTCGAGGACGTGTTGGGGCAACATTCCGAGATGGCCTAGGAAAGGAATCTCAGCGGCGATGATCGCGTTGACTTGCGGCAGGATGTTGCGCCCGCCTTCGGCTTTGACGGCTTCCGCACCAGCTTCGACGAGGGCGTTCGCATTTTTCACCGCGTCATTAACGGTTTCGTAGCTGTGAAATGGCATGTCGGCGACAAGAAGGCCATTGGGTTTGGCGCGAGCAGCGGCGCGAACGTGATGTTCCATTTCACCTTGCGTGACATGGGTTGTGTCGGGATAACCGAGCACGACCATGCCGAGGGAATCGCCAACAAGGATGAGCGGGATGCCGGACTGATCCACGACGCGCGCCATCGGAAAATCGTAGGCAGTGAGCGCGGCGATGCGTTCGCGACCTTTCATGGCGCGAATGTCGGCGGCGGTAATTTTCCTGGTGCTCATTGCGTTCTACGTATTCTACGGAGCGCGGACTTCAGTCCGCTTCAACTCCAAAGCGAGTTGTATCGCGCGCCTGAAGCGGACTAAAGTCCGCGCTCCTGTTAGATATTCTACCATTGGAAACTGGCGAGCAATTCCTCCGGTTGCACAGTCGCGGTGCCGATTTTGCCGACGACGACGCCGGCGGCGTGGTTTGAAAATATGGCAGCTTCGACCGGTGATGCGCCGGCGGCAATGGCGATAGTGAATGATGCAATAACGGTGTCGCCTGCACCCGAAACGTCGAACACTTCCTGTGCAACGGTCGGAATGTGAAATGGCTTTTGGCCGCGCTGACACAAGAGCAAACCGTGTTCGCCGAGCGTGATGAGGAGCAACGCGGGTTTGAGTTCGCGCAAGAGTTGGTCGGCGACGCCAATCAACGCGGTGTCTTGCGATGGAATGTCGTGCGGGTCGTCGTCGACCATGCCGGCGAGCTCGAAGGCTTCTTTACGATTCGGCGTGAGCAACGAGACGCCGCTGAGATCGAGTTTGTGCGAGGGCTTCGGATCGACGCTGAGCCAGACGCCGCGCTTGTGGCAGAGATGGCGGGCGGCGTCGAGGAGACGTTGCGTGACGGTGCCCTTGGCGTAATCGCCGATGATCAGCGCGTCGGCCCGTTTTAAATCGCGTTCGAGTTGGGCAATGAGTTGTTCGGTGACTTGCGCCGCGATGTCGCCGCGCGTTTCGCGGTCGATGCGGACGACTTGCTGGCGATGGGCAACGATGCGCGTCTTGACGCTAGTTTCTCGCCCGTTGTGCGAAACTAAACCGGTGCAACCAATGTGACCGCTGCGCAAGAGGTCTTTCAATTTTGCGGCGGCATCGTCATAACCAACCGCGCCGAGAATGGAGGTGGAAACTTTGAGGTCGGCGAGGTTGCGAGCGACGTTGGCCGCGCCGCCCGGAATGAAACTTTCGTGACTGAATTCAACGACGGGCACGGGCGCTTCCGGCGAAATGCGACCGACTTTTCCCCAGACAAATTGGTCGAGCATGACGTCGCCGAGGACATGGATGCGTGTGCGCGTTGCGGCATCGAGAAGTTCGCGGACTCTCTTCGACGTCACGTAACGTGTGAAATCGGCTCGCTTTTTTTTCATTGGAGGAAAGCGGTTAGCGGGCTGGTTGGTGCGGCGTTGAGTTGTGCGGCGGGCAAACCGCCTTCGTAGGCATCGCGTCCACATTGGACTGCGGCTGCGAACGCACGGGCCATGCGGCAAGGATCATTGGCGATGGCGATGGCGGTGTTGACGAGCGCGGCGTCGGCGCCCATTTCCATGGCTTCAGCGGCGTGACTTGGTGCGCCAATCCCGGCATCGATGACCACAGGAACGGTCGCTTGCTCGATGATGATGCGGAGTTGATCGCGAGTTTCGAGACCCCGATTGGAACCGATTGGCGAACCAAGCGGCATAACGGTGGCAGTGCCCACCTCTTGAAGGCGTTTGGCCAACACGGGGTCGGCGTTGATATATGGCAGGACCACAAAATTGTCTTTAACCAGAATCTCGGCGGCTTTCAAGGTCTCGACTGGATCAGGTAAGAGATAACGCGGGTCGGGATGGATTTCGAGTTTGACCCAGTTCGGCAAACCGGCGGCGCGCGCGAGTTTGGCGAGGCGGACGGCTTCTTCGGCGTTCATTGCGCCGCTCGTGTTCGGCAAAATCAGGAACCGCTTTGGATCTATGAACTCGAGGATGTTGGCGAACGGATCGCCTTTGCCGGAAAGATCGGCACGGCGGAGGGCGACGGTAACGATCTCGGCGCCACTGGCTTCGAGGGCGTCACGCATCATTTCCGGCGCGGAAAACTTGCCGGTGCCCAGGAAAAGTCGGGACCTGATTTGGCGGCCGGCGATGACGAGCGGTTTTGTCACAGAAAGGGCAACATAATCGCCGGATTGTCGAAAGGCGAGTGTGCAGTTAAACGCTGCCTCCAGCCACGGACGGGACACTGATTTCGACAAGGCGACGTTTAGCGGGCCGTGGCGAAGATGTTGGTGGACCAGGCCGGACGGTGAGACGGAGCTAAATATTTATTATATGGGCGAAGAGAAACCCAACTACTTATCGTGCCGTCTGTCGCCAACGTTAGCGGGTCAAACTGCGGAGAGACGGCCAGCCAATCTGAGTAATGGCTCGGTTTGGGGCCGCGTGGATTGCGCGCGGCCAGGTACCACGTGCCATCGGTTTTCAATCCAACCACCGACATCCAACCCGAAACGCAACGCCAATCCGTATCCTTGCCCAATTGAGTTGGTTGATTCGCAAAAAAGTATCGCTCACCAAAGACGGTAAATCCGATTCCACGTTGGAATTTGCCAGCGTTGAACGTTTTGTACATTTCATTAATGGAATTCAATTCGGCGGGACATTCCCAAAGCGTGCCATCGTTGCGGGTCGCGAGTAAGAATTGCACACCGGAAACACCGCGCGAGAGAGCGGCGAAGGATGTCCAGTTGGTGCCGGTTAATGACATCGGAACCGGTCGCGATGTCCACGCCGGTCCCCAACTCCAAATCGACCCGTCACGCTTTATTGCAATCGCCTTGTCCATTACGCCGAAAATACGAAGCCAGTCGGAATCGTTCCAAAGTCGAGTTGGAAGATTTATTGTTCCGTTTGGCTCGTCGCGCGAGATGCCAAGATGGCCCCAACCCCATAGCGAGCCATCGCGCTTGAGGGCGGCAAACCACATGTTACCGGCAACGACCGAACTCCAGTTGGTATCAGTGCCGACTTGGCGTGGAGGCTCAGTTTTCCAGAACCTCACACCACTTTGATTCGTTTGGGGGAAAATTGGACGGACCCACCAAAGAGTTCCATCGCTCTTGATTCCATAAGATTGGTAGCTTGCAGCGACGTCGACCCAATTTGTGCCGGCGATAAATGTAGAGTTTGTCACCCAAAGATCCGTCACTTCCATGTCGCCATTGCCGGCTCGTTCCATTTTGTCATCGTATTGAGCGGTCCAAATTCTGCCGTCCGGAAGCAGCGCAATTGGGCCATGGCCGCTGGAAAATATTTTGGCGTGATCAGTAAGATTCCAGACTGGTTGGTGATGCTTTGGCTCAAGCGGAAGAAAAAGTTCCCAGCCTCTGTAGTAGGTAAAGGCCGTTCCGCCCCAGCCCAGCAAAGCGGAACACGCCAGTGCGCTCCACGTAAATGCGGAATCTGCATTGCGCAATTGTGGTCGTTGGTAATTCCGCCAGAGCAACCACACTGAAACGGCAGTCACGAGCGCGATGCAGATGTAAGCCGTCGGCTCACCATAGCTCGAGATAAAGCCAAGGCCTGTCGCGGCGAGCGGGGTCAGCACAATCGCCAGACAGATTGCTTCAATGGTGTGACGGCTGATGGCCGAGGCAAACAGTGCGCAGGCCGTCAGACCGAGCGAAATCTTTAGTGAGCCCTCAAGTCCCATCCAGGACCTCAAGACATTATGGGGTCCAACGAAGTTCCAGAGTTTTTCAATTTGGGCTGGAACGACCGCTCCAAAGAAAACGCCGGCAGCGAAGACCAGAACGACCTTAATCAGAAGTTGCACACGACGGGAAATTGGCTGAGTCAGGAGCGCTTCGAGAGTGCCGAGCCGGCGTTCTTCGGCCACTGCACTGCTGGCAATTAACACAGGCAAGGCCAACCAAAGCAGCCAGATATTGTTAATTAAATAGGCGGTAGCACTTGGCGCGGTGCGTCCGCTGTTTTGCACCCACCCGAGTAATCGCAGCACGAAGCTGCCGAGATGACAGAGCAAAACCAAACCGGCGATCAGAAAGCTGATTTGTTGAAGTTGAAGTTCCTTGCGAATGAATGCCGCAATTTTTCCCGATCGTCGGAAAGCCGAAAAACCTTTCAGAAACAAATTTTGCCGACCAGACCACGAGAGAGTTCCACCGGTCCACGGCACATCCTGTGCGCGCAAGAAGTACCACCATGCAAATGCGAAGGCGGCAATTGCATAGGCAACAAATGTCCACGGAACAAGTATGTCCATGTCTACGTAGCGGCGCGCGATATGTCGGACCATCCAATCTTCGAAAATGAGGACAATTACCGGCGCAATGATCGTGACACTGAGAGCCGCGGCAATGTTTCGAAAGACGAGGGTGGTCCAGAGCCCGCCGGCGCATCCAATCAGCGCAATAATCGGCACAACGCGAAACGCATCGTGCAATTCGCCGTTAACGATGACCGGCGGAGCGGCGTGAGCAAATGAGTGCAGAACTAATGAAAGCGTCAACAAATGCAGGCCGACGACGATCAACAGGCCAAAGGCGAGCACGATGGTTTTGATGCGCCACAACGTTTGCCGCGACACCGGCTGGGAAAGAAACAGGCTGAACGTTTTCGCCGTGAACTCGTATCCGAACGACGTTAACGCAAGCATCAGAACTGCGGCGGCCAGACAGAAGTAGGATAGCAATGCCGTGCTGGAAATCGCGCCGACAGCGTCCCGGTCCCAAATTAATGCTGATTGCGAACTGTAAATCCACACCGGCACAGAGACAACAAAAGCCGCGCCAACCCATGGCCAAAAGAGCAACCGGATTTCTTTTCGAAAAAGCGAATTCATATCAGCCGCGACTTAAAGTTTTTGAGGCAACGAAGATTTCTTCAAGCGTCAACGCTTCGACGCTTAGGTCTTCGGGTGAATACGATTTCAATGTTTCGATGAGCCGATCGCTGTTGCCGTTGGCGAGGATTTCGACGTCTCGACCGCTGACCTTCTGGGTTAGCGCACCGGGTAAATCGACGTCGCGCAGAGGTTGCGCAAAGCGGGCGCGGATTTTTTTGAAACGATTGCGGGCGTCGTCGGCGTTCATCGTCAACAGTTCGCTGCCCTGTTCGATGATGGTGAATTCGTCGATGAGGCCTTCGAACTC
>JAICXV010000501.1 GCA_025934545.1 Verrucomicrobiia bacterium | reverse complement strand
ATTGTGCCGGAGGCCTCGTGCAAACTGTATCGGCTGTTCCTGAAACAACAGTGGGACGAAGCGCGCGAGTTGCATTTCAAGTTGCTGGAATTGATTAACCTGATGCATACGGCTTCGAATTTTCCGGACGGCTTTCGTGCGGCGTTGAGCACGCGCGGGTTCAAGATGGGAAAGAGCCGTCAGCCAGTTTCGCGCGACGAGGAAGCGACGTTGCAGCGCATTCGTGATGCGGCCAAGCCAATGATCGCGGCATTGACAGCGTGATTCGGCGGCTACTGGTTGAAATCGACTACGACCGACCCGGTTTGGTTCGAGCGCACGAAAAAGCCATTTGCCTGGACCGGTGGCAAGTTTGTGGATGACGCGACGACGAGGGCACTGAAGGTGCGCGTCACGCCCTGGTCGACGAACGAACCAGTAACAACCCCATTTGGTTGGATTGTGCCTTTTACATTCGTTGCGTCTGGAGTCGTCATTTTGAAGGCACCTGCGGTCACGGTGATCGAGGTGCTGATGCTAACGTCCGCTACGAGCGCTGCATCAAAGGTTCCGTTTAGCAGACCCGCGGGCAACGTGGTGTATCGCGCCATGTCCAGTTCGTTGGTTGTTGAGATCCATTTGGATAAAACTTTTTCCCGGGCGCTTTGACCCACGTCGCGAAGGTGGCGTTGACTGCGGTTTTATCAGAAGGAATCGAGCCCATGTTCAACGGCATGAGGAATCCGCCGCCTTTATTAGATCGCTTCGTTGACGTTGGCGAGGTCGACGGCGACCGGCAGATTGCCCTGAATATGAGTGACCATGCCGATGGTCGGACTGCTGTTGATCGGCTGCTCCTGGCTATAGGTGGTGAGCGAATTGAATTGGGGCGCCGCGCAAAAGGCCGAGACCGAAACACAAACAGCCGCAGCAATGGGCAGAAAATGATTTTTCATGGTTGTTTGGAGACCAGCGGACGTGATGGCGGCTGGATGGGCCGAGTCTAGAGTGGGGCTGATGCTTGTCAATTACTGCATCACCGCGGCTGAGGGAGTGTGAGCCGTAATTTTTCATGCAAACCACGAATTCAAAAAAGGGCGTCTTGCCGCGTTGGCGTGATGGCAGTTGAAGACGAGCGTAGACCTGCATGAATTCCGGCCCGTTGGTCATGGTGGTGGACGATAGCGATAATGATTTGCTGCTGATGCGACGCGCGTTCGCAAAGGCGGGATTTGATTTGCCGTACCAGATGGTCAATGGTGGCGATGCTGCGATTTCGTATTTGTGCGGCGAAGGTAAATATGCCGACCGCGATCGATTCCCGGTGCCGACTGTTATCCTGCTGGATCTGAACATGCCCGGGACGAGCGGCTTTGACGTGATCCGATGGGTGCGCGGCCATCGTAAGTTCCATCATCTGTGCATCGTTATCCTGAGCGCGTCGATGCGAAAAGAGGATGTGGAGACGTCGTTTGATATGGGCGCGAATTCGTTTTTGGTAAAGCCGGCCGACTTGTTGGAGTTGATCGAGTTGATGAAGACGTTGCGCACCTGGCTGCATGTCGATCAATTCGCCGCAGTTCCCGAAGCTGTCGCGCCCGAACCTGCGCTCACTTAATTTCGCCGAACTACGGCACCGGCAAATAGAGGGTAAAGGTTGTTCCTTCGCCGACTCTGGAATGGAGATGGAGCGCGCCGTGGGCTTCTTTCAAGAGGCGCTGGACAATGGACAATCCCAGGCCGGTGCCCTGGCCCAGAGGTTTGGTGGTGAAATAAGGTTGGAAGATTTTCCCGATTACATCCGGCGCAATGCCCGGGCCGTTGTCGCGCACGCTGAGCGCGACCAATTTTGCATTCGAATTGAAGCCTTCGCGAACGAGGCGGTCGTTAGGCCCGTCTTTGATCGGGGCGAGATCGACCTGGCCGTCGCAAAGTTTTGCCGAAATTTCTACAGTGTGCGGGCGGGGCGATGCCTGGAACGCGTTGATCGTCAGGTTCAACAAAATTTGGATAAGGTCCGTGCCGTTCATCTGCAATTCGATGTCTGGTGAGAGCGGGTCGATTTTGAGTTTGTGCTCACCTTTGCCGGGGTGGACATCAAGGAGTTCGGCGAGGTCTTTGAAAACCTGATTGAGATGGACGCGACTGGCGGGGCTGGCCTGCTGTTTCATGAAGGCCAGATAGCGTTGGGAAATATCGATGCTGCAGCCGACTTGTTGGGTGATTTTATTGAGCCGATCTTTGACCGCCTGTAATTCTTCACCTTCCAAATGATGAGTGTCGCCGATGCGTTGGTTGATCAGTTGGATATAGCCGGAAATAATGGTGAGGGGACCGTTGATGTCGTGAAGGATGCTCCCATAGATTTCGCCGCGCACTTTCATGATTTCTTCCTGAAGGCGCTGGTTGTGCAGTTCGGATTGGAGGGTGGCGAGTTTTTCGTTGTTGGCGCGAATGGCTTCGTTGACGATGTGGCGCTCGTTGGCTTTGGCGATGGCCTTGCGCATGGCCGCGATATCGAAGGGCTTATTTAAATAATCACAAGCGCCGAGGCGCAACGCCTGACGAATGGTGTCGATGGTCTCATAGGCGGTGAGCATGATGACTTCAATCGTCGGCTGGACGGCCTTGAGTTTTTCCATCACTTCGATGCCGTCCATGTGTTGCATGCGCAAATCAACGACGGCGACGTTGATCTTATTTTCCTTGGCGAGTTCGAGCGCGCGAATGCCGTCATTGGCGAGCATGACGTTGTAATCGTTCATGAAAACAACGCGGAGGGACTGGCGCGGGCCGTCTTCGTCATCGACGACCAGCAGATTGGGCTTCACCTTGGCAGGAGCGCTTGATTGTCCGCCGTTGGGCGCGGCCGAATTAGAAGTGCTGTCGGATGGCATGCGAATCTCTTTGTATCAACGGTTGACGCCGTCAGCCAGCATTAACCGTTGCGTAAAAAATTTTTGGCAAAGAAACTAGGGAACGACAAGATAAATGTTCGGTCGGATTTTCTGAAAACTGCGCGTGAGTAATTTTATCGGCATAGAAATTGGCGGCACCAAATTGCAAATTGTCGACGGCGATGAAAACGGAAGGATTTCCGAGCGGTTGCGTTTTGCCGTTTTGGCTGCGGGCGGTGGAGCGGGGATTCGTGAGCAAATAAAAAGCGTGGTGCCGGAGTTTGTGCGAAAAACGAAGGCGCAGGCGATTGGCGTAGGGTTTGGGGGGCCGGTTGACTGGAAAACGGGTCGTATTTGTTGTTCGCACCAGATTGAAGGTTGGTCGGAGTTTGAGTTGGGAGATTGGTT
>JAICXV010000537.1 GCA_025934545.1 Verrucomicrobiia bacterium | reverse complement strand
GCTTCGAGCAGCGCGGCCATCAAACGATTCAGGTTCGTGACCGCGTCGATTTCCACCACGACCATCTCGCTTTGGGTGTAGGCAAAACCTTCTTTGCTAAGCAATTCACGGGCTTTATCCGGGTCATCGACAATGAGACGGATGATCGAGCTGTCGGTCGTATCGAGCACCGTGATCGCAAGCACGGTGATCGAGTGCGAACCCAGCAGGGTGATCAAATCATGCAGCCGCCCCATTCGATTGGGCGTAAAAACCGAAAATTGGGTGACGCTTTCCGGCGTGCGTCCGCGCATGGCGCTGGTCGTCATGCTGTTAATTAGACACAATCACGCCCTTGTCGCAACGGCGAAGCGCTGGCGTTTACATCATCCTAAAAGCCCCCGTGACGCAGATTGTTAATCTGCTGTATCGCGGATTGTTAACCCGCACCACTAACGGCGGGCGAGCATCGCCGAATTCCATTCGGCGATACAGCAGAGTGCCACTCTGCGTTACGAGGCGCCGTGCGATTCGTGCACATTGAACCTTGAACTCATACGGCTGAATTGCGTTTAATCGACGCGTGACGACCAGAGTCATTGCCGTGGCCAATCAAAAAGGCGGAGTGGGTAAAACAACCACCACCGTGAATGTCTCGGCTTGCCTCGCCTCAGTCGGCAAACGCGTCCTGCTCATCGACCTCGATCCGCAAGCCAATGCGACCAGCGGCCTGGGCATCGACAAGATCGACGGCGCAAGTTCGTATCAGGCCCTTCTTGGCACCACGACCCTCGCAGAGAAAATCAAACCAACGGCCTTCGAACGACTGGAAGTGGTCCCGAGTGAAGTCGACATGTGCGGCGCGGAAATCGAAATTGCCCGCGCCGAAAATCATTTGCAGCGGATGACTCAAGCCCTTCAACCGATCATTGCCGCGCATCGCTACGATTTCATCCTCATCGATTGCCCTCCTTCGCTCGGCATTCTCACCCTAAACGCTTTTGCCGCGTCCGATTATTTGATGATTCCGCTCCAGTGCGAATATTATGCCTTGGAAGGAATCTCCATGAGCCACCGTGTTCTCAGCCAAGTGCAGCAAAGCGGCATCAATCCGCGTCTGCAATTGCTCGGCGTGGTCATGACGATGTTCGATTCGCGCACGCGCCTTTCCGCGCAAGTCGTCAGCGATGTTCGCGAACATTTTAAAGACACAGTGTTCGAAACGGTGATTCCTCGCACCACCCGTCTTGCCGAAGCCCCGAGTTTCGGCAAACCTATTATTCATTACGACAAATACAGCGCCGGCGCAGCAGCCTACGAAGTCCTAACCGGGGAATTGCTGCAACGGCTGGAGAAAAAACATGCTGCGCCCATTGCTTAATCTCGCGTTTGTTTTCGCATTCACGGCCGCCGCACACGCCGCCGATTGGTCCCAATACCTCGGTCCAACGCGCAATGGCGTTTCCACCGAAACGGTCAAACCGTCCAGCAGCCCGCGCAAACTTTGGGAACACGAAACGCCGGGTGGCTTCAGTTCGTTTGCTATCGCGGACGGCGTTGCCGCAACCATGACCCTGCGCGACATCGACGGAGCGCCACAGGAAATTTGTCTCGCGCTCGATGCCAAAACTGGCAGGGAACTCTGGACGGCCTCCCTCGGCGTTGCGAACTATCTGGAAAAAAAACCAAATGGCGAAGCCAACTCCGGAACTGCCTCCAACCACGGCGGTGACGGCCCGCGCTCAACACCGGCCATTGCCAAAGGACGCGTCTTTGCGACCAGCGGTAATCTCGTTCTCGCTTGTCTCGACGCCAAAACTGGAAAACAAATCTGGAAACACGATCTCGTCAAAGAATTCCATGGCAAAAACATTCATTGGGCGAACGCCGCTTCACCTGTCATTGACGGAGGAATGGTTTTCATAGCCGGCGGCGGTGAAGACCAATCCCTCCTTGCGTTCGATCAACAAACTGGCCGCGTCGTTTGGAAAACTGGCAACGAAACAATTACTCATTCGACGCCGACCATCGCCACAATTCTCGGCACTCGCCAGGTCATTTTCTTTGTTCACTCCGGCCTCGTCGCCGTCGATGAAAAAACTGGAAAGACGCTCTGGCGTCAGCCCTTCCGGTTCAACGTTTCGACGGCCATGAGCCCGCTCGCCAGCGGCGACATAGTCTATTGCTCCGCCGGTTATCAAGTCGGCGCCGCTGCCTGGCGCGTGACCAAAGCTGGCGGCAGCTTCAAAACTACCGAGCTTTGGACGCAACCGGCCAGTGTCATTAACAACCATTGGAGCACACCAACGATCAAAGACGGCTTTCTCTACGGTTTGTTCGGGTTTAAGGAATTTGGCACCTGCCCGTTGAAATGCGTTGAACTGGCCACAGGAAAAGTGCGCTGGACCCAAGAAGGCTTCGGTCCCGGCGGGACGATTCTGGCGAGCGATACCTTGATTGTTCTCGGTGACGCCGGACAAGTTTCCTTCGTCAAAGCCGATCCCGCTTCCTACCACGAACTCGCAAAATTCCAGGCCATCACCGGCAAATGTTGGAACGCGCCCGCGCTGTCCGACGGCCGGCTCTACGTTCGCAGCACCAAAGAAGCCGCTTGCTTCGCAGTCTCTGGCCACTAAGGTAAATTCGGTCAGATATTCCTGTTAGGTTGGTTGGTTGAGTGAACTCTACTGCACAGTTCAAGTCCCGACCGCTTCGGCTATTGCCATGGGCGGTGCTTTGTACCCTGCTGGCCTTCACGTTTTGGGCGAGCTGGCGCGTGACGGCGGTGACTCGCCAGAAAAATCGCTGGCACTTCAACAACGCCGTCCTCGAAATCGAATCGAGCATCTCCGACGACGTCAATAATTTCACCGCTATGCTTCGTGGCGGCGCAGCGCTCGCGGCTACGATGAACAACGTCAACAGTGCCAGATTTGAAACTTTCGTCGACCGATTGCAATTGCGCACTTATTACCCGGGCGTTCAAGGCGTTGGCTACGCCAGGAAAGTGACCCCGAACCAGGTCGCAGCTGTTGAAGAAAACATGCGCAAAGATGGCATTACGAACTTTTTCATTTATCCGACGGGAAATCGCCCAACAAT
>JAICXV010000609.1 GCA_025934545.1 Verrucomicrobiia bacterium | reverse complement strand
AGATTCTCGCGAAAAAGCCGATCAAATATTCCGCGCGGATTTCCCGCTACCTGAGCGGCCGCATGGGGCCGCTCGCGCTGCCACATGGAGTTTTTGAACTGCGCGAACTGGGGCCGGTAGTGGTGTCGACCAATCGACTCGGTTTTGCGCGGTGCCAGTCCGATGCCGGCTTCATCAATTATTTAACTGACTACGGACCGGGCGCCACTTTCGACGCCGCCCCGAACGACGACATCGATACATACGTTCCGCCAAGTGAGGACGCCGTTTTTAAGAAGGCAATGGGGCAACTGGGCCTTTCAAAAACGAGCACCGACGCCGAAAAAATGGAAGCAGTCGTCCAATATTTCCGGAGCAATTTTACCTACTCGACTGAGCTATTGTCCAAAAGCAGCGGCAATCACAGCGCGCTGGAGATGTTTATGACGACGGTTCGCGCAGGGCATTGCGAATATTTTGCGACGGCGGCGACCATGTTGTTGAGAGAACTGAACGTGCCCGCGCGATATGCGACGGGCTATTCCGTCCAGCCATCGTCGCTGAGCGGCGACATTTATCTGGTTCGCGCGCGCCATGCTCATGCGTGGGTTATTGCTTACGACAAAGAGAAAAAACTATGGCGCGAAGTCGATGCAACGCCGCCGAACTGGGACGAAGCGATGCGCGCAGATGTGTCCATTTGGGAGCCAATTTCCGACTTCTTCTCGAATCTCTACTATCGATATGCGAAATGGCGCTGGAGCAAAGATTCCTACACCAAGTACACGCCGACGTTATTGGTGCCGTTGATCGGCGTGCTGGTGTGGCGCATCGTTCGCAACCAATCGCGGAAACGGACGGTTGCCGGCGGCGGGTTTGAATCGAAACATTACAATTGGCCGGGACTCGATTCCGAATTTTTCGCGCTCGAAAAAAGGTTGCACGAAGCCGGACTGGGCCGGGCGGCGAACGAACCCCTGCTCCATTGGCGTGATCGGTTGCGCAGTCAATTGCCCGGTGTCGATGATCTCGACCGGACATTAAAACTGCACCGTCGATTGCGTTTTGATCCCAACGGACTGACCCACCCCGAACGAAACGAATTACGCGACAGTGTCGGGAAGTGGTTGTCGGCGTTTGAGGCTGCTCACCATGTTAACGTGGCCGAGGAAGACAAAAAAAATCGCTAACAGTTTTGCAACCGAAAGCGATTTTGCGAATCTCACCTTGGATTCGTTCACGAGGAACGACGGCCGCGGTTTGAAAATTTTTTGCTGCGGAAATGATTTTCCCCGTCAACTACACGCTTTTCAACCATTTTTTATGCCAAGGCGTTGCGAGACTATGCGCACGGGTTCTCAAGTTTCTGTAAATCAAACACTTCAAAAGAGCGCTATTGCACTGGCTTAACCGGCCGAAACTGTAAAATGGGCGAGCGGATGTAAACTCTATTTACACGTTTAGTCGCACTTTGGAAACGTAACCGAGAGCGGCGACAAGTCCGACAAACCCTCCGGCGTAGCTGGAATTATGGACGTAAGCGACACGCACGAACGCGGGTAAGTTTGTCAGACCGTACTGCTGCTCAGCCCAATGCCACGAGCTGTAATCAGGTCCGTGGATCAGCCCAAGAACATAGCCGCTGAACGTTCCAATGACCGCAATGGCAAACATGATTGCAAAGGCAATCGCGCAACGCCGGGCAATCGGCGCAGCCCCGGCTCCCGGAACCATGATGCGGCCAATAAACCAGCCGGCGATCAGACCGACCCACCAGGTCGCGAGAAAGCCGACTTCACCAACAAATAGGCGGCGGCGCCAACCGAAATTAGCATAGCTGAATTGGTGAAACTTTAGTTTCGTGAAGTATTCGTCCGAAATGCTGTAGGTAAACTGATCGTGAATGATGCCGTAAATCCCGGCGATCAACGCACCGGCAGCGGCGCAGACGAGCATGCGTGGCAACAACGCAGGCGAAACTTTTGGATAAAGCACGTTCTTCAATCTTCCGGCAGTGGCTTGCCCTTGGTTTCGGGCGCCCAAATCAGCGCGACAATTCCGAGCACGAAAATAAACGACAAAATGGTTGCGGCTTTGCGGAACGGTTCGTTGACGTGTTGGCCGATCAACATTGTGTTCAGGCCGCTGAGCATCAGCGGGAAGAACGCGGCGAGATAACGAACGGTGTTGTAACAAAAGCCGACCCCAGTCCCGCGCAGCCTCGTCGGAAATAGTTCGGGAAAGTAAATGGAGTAGCCGCCGAACACCGACAATTGCGCAAAACCCATCAAGGGCAACATCCAATAAGCGTCCGTGCCGGAGCGCAAATTGTTAAACACAAAAATCGTGCTGACCAAACAGAGGATGTAAGCGCCAAGAAACGCCCCACGCCGGCTGAAGCGCGTCGCAAAAAATGTAAACGTCAGCATCCCAAAAAATGCGCCGACATCCTGGAACGCGGTGCCGTAACCACGAACGATATCGATGGTGTTCTGCGGCGCGCCCTTCAATGCCGTCGAGATCAGCTCCGGCGAAAAGAAGCCGATGCCCCAGAGTCCCGCCATGCCGGCCAACCCAAGGCAAATCCCAACGAATGTGTTGCGACGCCATCGCGCATCACTGAATAAATCAGCAATTGAGCCGACGTGCTTGCCCGTTGTGCCGCTCTCTTTTGCTTTCCGTTTTGCCTCGACCCATGGCTCT
>JAICXV010000723.1 GCA_025934545.1 Verrucomicrobiia bacterium | reverse complement strand
GTTCTCCACTTCAAAGTTGGCCGCTGACGAATTGACACTGCAACCAGCCACGCTCGCTGATCTTGCAGGCAGCGATCGCACCGCCAA
The DNA here is from genome assembly GCA_025934545.1 of Verrucomicrobiia bacterium. Taxonomy (GTDB): domain Bacteria; phylum Verrucomicrobiota; class Verrucomicrobiia; order Limisphaerales; family Palsa-1400; genus JAICXV01. The sequence continues at coordinate 1,901 of JAICXV010000723.1, read as the reverse complement.
CGCGCAAATCATTCGTCGTCTGTTCCAGGGCGACGAACGAGGGCCAAAGCGCGATGCCGTTTTGTTAAACGCCGCTGCGGCCTTGTTTGTTGCGGGCAAAACGAAGTCACTTGCGGCCGGCTGGGAACTTGCCGAAGGCGTCATCGATAGCGGTAAAGCGCTTCAAAAGGTGAAAGATTTGGCTTCGTAACGAGGCGATTGAGGAGGCTCCCATTTCAACGACGAGCATAAACGAACAGCCACCGGTCATCTCACGCGCTCCAACCAAACAAAACTCGAGGCGCTGGCTTCTCATTTCGGTTGTCGCATTGGCCGCACTGGCTGCCGTTCTCTTTGTGTTCGATCCCGCACACTCGAGCTTCTATCCCAACTGTATTTTCAAGAGAGTGACCGGCTGGTCCTGTCCGGCCTGCGGCTGTTTGCGCGCGACCCATCAACTATTGCACGGCCATCTCGCGGCAGCGTTTCAACTCAATCCCCTCTACATAGTCCTGCTGCCATTGCTGATTTGGATCAGCCTCGACGAACTCTTCGCAACGAACACGTTCAAGAAGCGGACGGCTTTTGGTTGGATTATCGTCGGGAGCCTTATCGTTTTCGGCGTCCTCCGCAATCTGCCACCTTTTTTGGCCTGGAGCGGACAATAGGCGTAGGTTGCAAAGGTGCCGCCCACGCGTATGTTTTTTGGAGAAAGGCCCACGTATGAAAAAATCCGCACAGAAAGGGTCGCAACAAAAAGGTCTGGCACAACCTGCTCCATTCACACCTGGAATCACTCCCGGACAGGTTCGTCAACACGCGTTCGAACTCTTCCGCGACAAACTCGATCATGACAAATTGACCTTGGATGATTGGGTGATGGCCGAAAAAGATCTCGTGCAACAAATGTCAGCCGACGGTCTATTGACCCGGTAGGATTCGGACCGCGGACTTCAGTCCGCTTCACCGACACATCGACATTGATCAACCGGATTAAAGCCCGCGATTGAATGCTATCCCTCGCTGCCCGCTTTGCGTTCGAGCGGATTGCTCAAAATTGCCTTGCCGTACTCGCGATTCATCTGGGCAATGAAGTCGAGGCTGATTTGTTTTGGACAAACCGCTTCGCACGAACCGGTCACCGTGCAGTTTCCAAAACCTTCCCCGTCCATCGTCCGCACCATATTCAACACCCGCCGTTCTTTTTCCGGTTTGCCTTGAGGCAACGTGTTCAGGTGCGAAACCTTCGCGGCAACGAACAACATCGCCGAAGCATTTTTGCACGCGGCCACACACGCGCCGCAACCGATGCACGCTGCCGCGTCCATTGCATGATCAGAAATCGTTTTGCCAACTGGAATTGCATTTCCGTCCGGAGTGCCGCCAGTGTTCACCGAAATAAATCCACCGGCCTGAATGATGCGATCGAACGCGCGTCGGTCCGTGATCAAATCGCGCAAAATTGGAAACGGCTTCGCTCGCCAGGGCTCGATTGTCAACGTCTGGCCATCGGCAAAATGTCGCATGTGCAACTGGCACACCGTGGTTCCTTTTTCCCCGCCATGCGCCGTTCCGTTAATAACCATCGAGCAAGTTCCGCAAATGCCTTCACGACAATCCGAGTCAAACGCAATCGGCTCCTCACCTTTCGCGATCAACCCTTCATTGACCACGTCGAGCATTTCGAGAAACGACATATCGGGAATAATGTCGCGCGCTTCGTAAGTGACGAACCGCCCGGCATCGTTCCGGTCCTTCTGCCGCCAAACTTTGAGAGTGAGATTCATGACAGTAATTTGCGGGTCGCCCTGCTTTTCGCAGCATTCGATTTAATCGTGTGAAAACCAATTTCGCGCCTGCCGTCCTGATTCGGTTTCGATTCTTCCATTAACTGACGAATTGCCTGGAACACGACCTTGAAT